>CAJWLP010000086.1 GCA_913043145.1 uncultured Bacteroidota bacterium | reverse complement strand
TATCAGAATAAATAATAAAGGCCCTAAAAAAAGACCTATTTTCTTTGAATTCATTTATATTTCTTTCAAATTTTATTTAAAACGAAACTAAATTAAGTACTTACCTGATCAAGTTAAATTGATTCACTTAAATTCATGATAAGTGATTATAATAAAAAAAGGATTTGACATTTAAGACAAACCCTTTTTTAAAACTACTAACTACTATTGATTAACACTTGTTTTACTGAAGATTCCAGGATCCTCATCTGGTGCGTTTGAATTCGAATTTAATTCGTTTTGAGCATAAGGCATTCTTTCTGCTCTGCGAGTATTGTCTGCATCAACCATTACGAAGGGCACAGCAATTGCATTATCTGATTTACGTAATCGTCGAGCATCATTGTAAGGCATGTGCATCCCAAAACCCGATACGTATCGTTCCTGGATTACCTCACGTAGAAAAGCATTGTTAGCGCTTATATTGTCTGGATTTTCAATTCCACCCGCATCAAAATCTGACACAACAAACGGGGAGTAGTTGAAAGATTCGCCAATAAAAGAAGTATTAAGGTTTCCACCGGTATTCAACCATTCTCGTACTTCATTAAGATAGGTCAGTCCAGTGGCAGCTCCTCCAGATCTTCCTGCAGCTTCAGCCATGATAAGTTTATTTTCAAAAAAGGTTACCATATTCTGAGGCTCACGCTCCTGAATTATTCCATTATTTCCACTTCCAGCAGCATCAATAGTATAATACGCTCTACGGGCAGTTTCATCTGTTTTTGCATGATTTCGAGATAACGTATTAGAAGCATCTAAGATTTGAAGTAAATAACTTTCAGTACCGTCATCTGAATTATTTCCTAAGTCTCCTGATCTTGAACCTGCAAGAATTGTCCAAAAAAGATTTGTATCACCTGAAACAGCATTTCCTGGCTTGTATTTCATATCTCCACCTGCAGAAGAAATCCCATTTTGTGCGGCTGATAGAGCATTAGGATAATCTTTTTGATGAAGATAAAAACGAGCTTTTAAGGTATTTGCTGCTGCAATCCATTTATTCTTATCTCCATTAAAATAAATGTCTTCATCAACTGGTTCTGAATTTGCACCACTCAATGTATTAATTCCTTCATCTAAAAGCGAAATAGCAGCGCTGTATACATTAACCTGTGAATCAAAAATAGGATCTTCAATTTCTGAATTCCCTGCTTCCGAGTATGGAATACCACCCCAAAGTGATGCTCCTGTACCAAAGGCATGACCTTGAATAATCATAGCAATCCCACGAAGTAATGCACTATCTGAATTATCAATAATATGACGCATATTAGTCATAACACCTCCATATAAGGCTCTCCACTCATCATTTGACTCTCCGGTTGAAAAATTATAACCATAAATATTTGAATATAAAGCTCCAAAACCGATTAGTTGTCCTGAGTACATACCGCTTACTCGATTTAAATGGCCACATTGAAGTTGAATATTTGCTAGCTGACCACCAGTCAAAAATAGGTTCTCTCCAACATCGGAAACTGTTAAATCATTTGGGTTTTCGTTAATATCATCAACGATATCTTCACAAGAATAAGCAGTAAATATCAGAGAAGAAAAAACTAAAAATTTATAAATATTTTTCATTTTTATATTTTTAAAAATTAAACGTTACACCTAAAAGTGTTGATTTGGTTTGTGGATTAGTAAAATAATCTAGACCAAGTGCATTCCCTGTACCAAATTGGTTCACTTCTGGATCAATACCTGGGATGTTGTTAATATTTATTAGATTTCTTCCTGTTAGTGTAAATCTAATACTATTAAGTCCTACACTGGATTTTAAGCTAGGAGAATCTAAAGTATAGCTCAAAGATAGTTCTCTTACCTTAGTCCAAGTTGCGTCATATATTGAGAAGTTATATGCTTGATTATCACCAAACCCACCCCCAATACTTCTTCGATACCATTGCTCATCGAGAAGAACATCTCCACCTCCAAAGTCTTCTATATTTCCACGAATAACACTTCCAGATGGAAAAGTAGTTCCTTTAACATTTACTAGTGGCTCTGTTAAAGTTACCCTATTACTAGTTTCTTCGGTTGTCCCAA
>CAJWLP010000085.1 GCA_913043145.1 uncultured Bacteroidota bacterium | reverse complement strand
GGATACATGCTTATGTCTGTGAATCCAGGCAGTGTATTTACCTCGTTTACGATTATTTTATTATCTGGTGTCACAAACACATCTACTCTAGCCATTCCTTGACAACATAGTGTTTTGTATGTTTTTAATGCGATGGTTTGAATTTGATTTTGAAGGTCTTCAGATAAATCTGCAGGAATCACTGTTTTGGAACCATTTGCATCAATATATTTTGCCTCATATGAATAGAAATCATGATTTTCATTAATCGTGACAACTTCACCAACAAGTGAGGCTTTGGGATTTGTATTACCCAAAACAGCGCATTCAATTTCTCTACCTTTAATGTTTTTTTCAATGATTATTTTTTGATCAAATAAAAATGCATGATCAATAGCATTATCAAATTCTCGCTTGCTATTTACCTTGCTGATACCGACTGATGAACCCAGGTTGGGGGGTTTGATATACATAGGTAATCCAAGACTGTTGACTACTTTTTCAAATGTAATTTGATTTCGTTCTGACTTTTGATAGGACAAGAAGGCTGCATTTGGAATATGTGCTTCATTCATCAATCGTTTGGCTACATCTTTATCGATACACAAAGCAGATCCAATGACACCGGGGCCTACAAACGGAATCTGCATGGTTTTGAGTAAACCTTGAAGAGTCCCATCTTCGCCATTAGTGCCATGCACAATAGGAAAAGCAATGTCAATCTTACCGATACTTTCTTGGGTTTTTATATTGATTATTTTTTGCTCATCATATCCTGGAACAAGAGCAATAGGGTTATCGTTACTAAGGACAATTTCTTCATTATTTAATTCTTCTAAGGTTTTGAGGTACCAAGTTCCATTTTTGGCAATACCTATAGGAATCATATTAAAAAGTGAGGTGTTTGTAGCCCTAGCAATATTTCGAGCAGAACGGATAGATATCTCATGTTCTGTTGAATTTCCACCATAAAGCAAGATGACGTTCTTTTTACTCATTAATGAATGATGTTATGTTTATACGAATAACTTGATTTACTCGAATAAATTATGCACTAAATAAATTAAGGATGTCTTTTTTTTTAAGCTATTCGATGGTAGAAATCTTTTACTTGATTCCCATAAAGCCATCTAACTACATTATTTTCCCATATTTCTTGATATTGTTGCTTAGAGATAATGTCTTGTTTTATAGCTAAGTCAAGTAATTTTCCGGGATAACTACTTTGAGCTTCACTTTCCATTTCTCCTAGTGGGTAGGGATCATCTAATCCTAGAATAATCTGATCTGTTGTTTTGAGGCGTTTAATCATGACTTCTAATGACATGGTATCATGCACTAAGGTGTCAAAGTAAATATTTGGGTGACCAGTGGCTTTGCTTGGGCGATTTTTACCTTCAAATAAATCTGGTCTTCCATCAAATCCTTGTGTTCTTCTTCCAAGATTGATGTGGTTGAGTTGACCACCATGAGCGAAGCATATTCGTATGTTAGGATATTTATCATAATATCCATTAAGTGTGTAAAAATGGTAAGAGTCTGCACATTGAGCCAGCATCCACACCAAATGAAAACGCCAAGAGATGTTTTCTAATTGTATAAATTTTTCACCATCATAGGGGTGAACCTCAATTGCCAAATTATATTTATTGGCAAGTTCTAATATAGGTTCAGTTTCAGGATTGAAAATTCCTTTCCAGTTGCCAGCAGTATCCAAGTAATGAGTGGGTAGACATAACACCTTGAGATTTAGTTTTTCAACGCATCTTTCAATTTCCCATAAAGCTCCATCAATAAAACCGGCATGAATTACAAAACCAGATGTAAATTTCTTTGGATAATTAGTTTGAATTTCAGCATTAAAATCATTTTGAAAACGAAGAGCTTGCTTCATGTCACTTTGGGCAAGTCCGTTTCCATAGAGCTGGGAAAGGTTTAGGATGACAGCATGATCGATGTTGTTGGTTTCCATCCATTCTAGTTTCTCATTCAAAAAAAAACTTTTAGATGTGATTGGTCGTTGCCAGTTTTTTTGACGCATGAATGCACGATCTTTATCTATCCAAAAAATTTCTTTGTCTTTCATAAAGCTAGGAATCTGATTGGGGTATGGAAGTAGATGCGAGTGACCGTTAATCTTCATATATTTTGTATGATGTTAATTTGACAAAAGTATCAAAAAATAGATAGTCGATGTAAATCTCCAGTTTCGCAAAATTTTATACCAAAAAAAACAATATTCATAGTATACTCATTTTAAATATGTAATA
>CAJWLP010000084.1 GCA_913043145.1 uncultured Bacteroidota bacterium | reverse complement strand
GGATTGACTAAATCAACCAAACTAGAATATTGCTCATTGTTAAATGAGTTATTAATTTTTTCTTTTTTATCGGAACAAGAATATATTGATAGAATTAAAATTGATGTTAATACAATTTGAATATGCTTTGTCATAATAATTGATTTTTTTAAAACGTTTCGAGTAAGTTTTAAAGTAAAAGTGATATCTATTTTTGTTAATTAGATAAAAAAATTACTCTCCAATATTATTGAAGAGTAATTTTATCCAAAATATTAACTCAAACAAAAATTTTATTAATCTTTAACCTTTTTAATAACCTGCGTTCTGTACTAAATTAGGATTGATATCTATTTCACTCTGAGGAATAGGCGCAAAAGTCTTATCTGGTGTAGCCTTATATTCCAAAGATTTACCCGAACTATCAGTTAAGCCATTTAAATATGCAACAAAGGCTGAAGTATCATTATAGTAACGCTGTAAGTCCCAATAACGGTTATTCTCAACTAGTAACTCCAATCTTCGCTCTTTTAAAATGGCAAGTTTAACTTCAGATTGAGATACCGCTATTGTGGGAGCAAGCTCTACCCTAGCACGAACTTGATTAAGTAGAGTTATGGCTTCTCCTGTTTGTCCAATAGCGTTAAGAGCCTCAGCTCTTAATAATATAATATCTGCTAAACGAAGATGCATCATATTAGAACCACCAAAAATCTCACCGGATCTACCCATTTTGTATATATGAGAAACGGGTTCATTCGGGCCATAACCATAGTTTGGTTCTGAAATTAATGAACGGTCTGAAACGGTTAATGTACTAGAATATTTTCTTACCTCATCTCCCATTTCATCAAAAGCAGCCATTAAATCTGTAGAGCATGTGTTAAATCTGTGATATGATACAGTCCAACTTGAACCTTTCTTAGTTGGGTCGTCATATTGGGAAAAATCACCTGGTGGCAACATCTGAACTGAGGCGTATGTCGCAATATTAGAATTGTTTGCTACATGAACCGTTTCAAATATGGATTCTCTATTATATTTGTGCTGATCATCAAATAAATGATCAAATGTTGGTAGCAATTCATACACTCCACTGTTAATGACTTTACCTGCGTATTCTGCGCATTTAGTGTAGTCACCAATTTCAGCATAAACTTTAGCCAAAATTGATTGAGCTCCTCCTTTAGTTCCCCTAGCTCTTGTTTTAAAGTTAGAAGAATGTTCTTTAGGTAAAAGACTTTCTGCCATAAGCATGTCCGCTTCAACTTGAGCATACACTTCTGCTTGTGAACTTTTTGCTTTAAAGATTTCATTATCGTTATTTGACAACTGTATTGGAACTTCTCCAAAAACTCTGGCTAAATGAAAATAACAAAATCCTCTTAGAAAATAAGCCTGCCCCAATATTGAATTTTTTTCCGCTTCTGAAAAATCAGGATCTTCAATGCCTGGCACATTATCCAGTACAGAATTAGCTTCTCCTATAAATTTATAATTTTCATTCCATGCATAGGGGTGCGGTTCATTAGATGAGGCACGTGAAATATGAAGTTGTGCATTTATAAAATCTGCTACAAATCCAGCATGGGTATTATCAGCTCTCATATCACTCCAAACTGAGTGTGTCCATTTATAGTAGCCTGAAAACGTCTCAGTCATTTTACCATATATTCCACCTATTGCAGCTTCGGCATCGGCTTGAGTATTATAGAAACCTTCGGCAGATAGTTCATTCAAAGGAGCTTTATCAAGGAACTCATCTGAACATGAGTTAAGAAATACTAGCATAATAGCTAATATTGCTGTTACATTAAGAATATTTTTCATTTTTTTATTTTTTTTAATTATTGTAAAACTTTTCATTTTGTATAATTTTAAAATTCAATATTAAGGCCTACTGAAAAGGTTTTTGATTGAGGAAATGTCCCATAGTCAACACCCTGTGTTGTAGCAGTTTTGTCTACACCAGCTAATGCTCTATTTACTTCTGGAGAATACCCAGTATAATCTGTAAAAGTAAACCAGTTTTTTATGTTTCCATAAAGTCTAAGGCTAGAGATATTTAACGCATCTAATACATTTTTGTCGAAGTTATATGACAAACTAATATCTCTAATTCTTAGGAAAGATCCGTCTTCAACCCAACGAGAGTTTATGTCGGCATTTCCATTCTCATCAACTAAAGTTGCCCTTGGAATTTCTGTGATATCTCCAGGATTTCTCCAACGATTTACAATATCAGCAGATTGATTTTCAAAAAATCTCATAGCTTGAAGATTTTGTTTGCCGGTATTATA
>CAJWLP010000083.1 GCA_913043145.1 uncultured Bacteroidota bacterium | reverse complement strand
AGTGTCAGACAGTGAGTGCTAATGGACTTAATGCTCATGATGGATGTCATTATGCTTTCAAAAATGGATATGAACTTCTAGGCCAACAACTTGCAAGACTTGTAGGAAGAGATTTTTATGATAGTCAAGAACAAAATGTGGATCCTCCTGATGTTAAGTCTGCCGTATATAATAATGCCAACCAAACAGAAGTTAAACTTTTGATGCAAAGACCACTGGATAGTGTTTATGCAGATGTAAATTTTCATACGCTGTTTGGAATTAATGGAGATTCAAGGGTCTGGATTACAGATGGTAAAATCGTAAATAATACTGTTATTCTAACTTTAAACACATCAAGTTGTTTACCATTAACTTTATCGTATGATGGATATAGAGGAAATAATCCTTGGGTTAAAAATAGTACAGAAATGGGTCTGATAAGTTTTAATAATTTACCCATTATTTCCCATGCAATCGTTGACCAATATTTTGCTTGTAAAAATGAAAAAGTTATTCTAGAAGCAGATTCTATATTAGGCTGTACTTACCTATGGCAAAATATGACTGACAATTCAAAGCATGCGGGTGCAAGATGGGCTTTAAAAATGGATTCTAGTCAAATTTTTCAACTGGTGGTTTATTATGATTCTACTATTTGCAAATTATCTGACACTGTAATAGTAAACGTCAATGTAGACCCTATTTCATTACCAATTTTCAAAGATGAATATACCCTTTGCGAAGGAAATTCTGTTATCTTGAACAAAGACCGTTCCTCCTTTGAAAAATTTGAATGGAATGGTCAAGAATCTTGGTCTTACTTACTTGACACAACGGAAAAAATCAATTGGAGTGGTTTAAGCACTAATAAGTGCTTTTATCAAGACAGTTTCAAAAGTATCTTAATTGCAAGTAACCTTAATGTAGCAGACAGTATTTTTATTTGTGAAGGAACTGACACTTTAATAAGGTTAAATAAATCTTATCAGAGCTATTGGTGGAATGGAGTAAAGGGGTCTGATAGTTTTTTAAGTGCAACAGGATCTATTAGAATAATGGTAGAAACTAATCAAGGTTGCTATGACAGTTCAATTATTCATGTGGTACCACATGAACAATCATTTTATCCCATATGGAATTTCATAGAATGTCCAATGGATACAATCAATGTTATTAAGCCCGAAGAAATAGAAAGTTGGTTTATTAATGAAAATCAAATTTCAGATACAATTACTCTCACTAATGACTCGAGCTTTATGGTGAGTTGGTCGGATTATTTGGGTTGTCATTATAGTGATTTAGTCTCAAGAGTAAGTCATATTGGACCAATTATAAATATTCCAAACGATACGGGTTTTTGTGTTAACAGTGATGTTTTTATTGATATTGGAAATAAAAATTATAGCTATAATTGGCTAAAACCAGATACTAATACTTCGAAACTTCTTATAGATACACCAGGAATTTACACGGTTTCGGTAATTGATTCTAATAATTGTAGCATATCATTTTCTTTTACAATCGATAGTTGGGATGTCGAATTACTCAATCAATTTAAAGATACAAGTATTTGCATTGATAGTTCATGGACAATTCCACTTGATAGTTCAATAACTTATTGGTTTAATAATATTGAAATTAATGATAAAATAACCTTATATCCAGGCATATCTTATGCTATTGAGGCACATACCAAGCAGGGATGTATGACTGAAAAAGATATTAAAATTGGAATTAGAGATTGTGTTCTGAATACAGAAGATTATACATTTAAACCCATTGATATTTATCCAAATCCTGTTCAAGATAAGATTTTAATCCGTTCAAGTATTAAAATAGATTCATTTCGGATCTTTAATACCTTAGGAGAGTTGATATTATTTGGCAATATAACTATTCCTAGTATTCAAGTTGCGTCACTATATTCAGGCAGTTATTTTATTGAACTAGAAGAAACAGGCACCAATAAAAGTTACTACAGGAAATTTATTAAATAAGCATTATTATATTCCTAATATTCTCTTATTGTAATTTAATGGTTACAATCACAGGATTATGATCAGAAACATTTTTATTCTTGGTTTCTAAAATACGAGTTTTTATATCAGCTTTTTTAGCTATTTTGGGGGATAAAAGAATATGATCAATTTGTTCTGGTTCCCCATGATAGTTGTATGTCCATCGCACATTGGTATCTTCAAAATAGTTACTATTACCCGTTTGGATCAATTCTTCATATACATCATCAAACCCTCTAATTCGGTAGATTGATTCGCTTCTTTTCTCCGAATTTAAATCTCCGGTTA
>CAJWLP010000082.1 GCA_913043145.1 uncultured Bacteroidota bacterium | reverse complement strand
TTCCAGCCATATCGTACAATCCGTAACCATTTGGTTCGTATGATTTTACCTCGGCTGTGATATCTGCACCGTCATCACTCCAACCAGCAATTCCTCCATAATCACCATCACCTTGTTTGAAATTTGCTAACTGGTCTCCTTTTGATTTTCTTGATCCAGATCGCGTATATTGACCTTCCCAAGGGTATTTTTTTCTACCTCGATAAACATTATAATTTCTGAGGCCGACAAGTCCAACCGCTGCATATTCCCACTCTGCTTCAGTTGGTAATCGGTAACCAGGTAGTAATATACCGTCTTTTCTTTGAACATAGATATCTGTACTATCTCTATTTCTTTTGATTCTTGCCTGAGTAGATCTAGCTTGACGCGTTATAGAGTCATTACCGCCGTAGGTTGAGGTAGGAGAGTTTAAATACGTTTGAGTACTGAAAGACTCACCAGCTTCTACATCGTATTTTGCATCCCTAACAATAAAACCTTCTTCTTCAAGGATTAATTCGTTAACACGGTCAGTTCTCCAATTACTAAATTCAACAGCTTGAATCCAGCTCACACCAACCACAGGATAATCTGCAAAAGCAGGATGCCTGAGATAATTATTAGTCATTACTTCATTATAGCCCAATCTATTTCTCCAAACTAAGGTGTCAGGAACAGCCCCATTGTAAATATTTCTATAATTTTTTTCTGTAGGAGGAAACATTTTTTTTAACCAATCTAAATATTCAGAATACATTAAATTAGTTACTTCGGTCTCATCCATGTAAAAAGATGTCACATGTTGTTGGTTTGGAGTATTGTTCCAATCATGCATTGGATCATCTTGTACCCTACCCATTGTAAAAGTACCACCTTCGATAAATACAAGACCTGGACCAGTTTCTTGTTCTTTAGCTTCTGCATTGTATTGGAAGCCTCCTTCTTTAGCATTCATTTTCCAACCGGTAGCTCTTGAGCTATCCTTGTAGTTTCTTGATTTGTTACAACTAACTAATAAGGTGGTTGTAAATAATAAAATGAATAGCTTAAGAGCTAATTTGTTTTTAAAGTTCATAGTTTTCAGTTATGAAAAGATTGGGTTTGCAATATAACAATTAACGATAATAATTCAATAATATTTTAAATATTATAACAATACTTAGAATTATTGACTGTACTAGCAAACTTGAAACGAATATTTTTTTTGATTATTGTTACAATACCGTTTTTTTATGTGATTGTATGATTAATTTTTTACTATACTAACTTTATATTTGTAGCGTTACTAATAATGATGAAAAAATACACACTTCTCTATATTTTGTTACTAATTCCTTTTATTTCGATTGGTCAAAGCAAACAATTTGAAATTTATTGGAATGATATTGATCAACAAAATAGCGAAACTACCACTCAAAATATTAAAAAAAAATATTCTCCAGGATTAATTGATGTACTGATCAGTCAGGACATGAACTACTATATTCAGTGGGAAGACACTAATTATGTTGATGAAAAATCATTAGAAATATCAAATATTCGATACGATAACCTCTCTAGTCACGAATTAAAAATCGCTCAAAAAGAGTTTTTACTAGACAAACATATTTCGGTTTTAAAAAGTGGTAAAGCCAGAAACAAATTGTATTCATCTATTTCAATAAATCCAATCATAAAAGTTAATGGAGTCTATAAAAAAATCATTTCTTTTAAGGTATCGTATAATTACGACAACTTAAATAGACCACAAAAAGTTAGTTCTCTTAGCAATTCGGTTTTGGCTTCAGGCGATTGGTATAAATTTAAAGTTGATCAAACCGGTGTTTACAGGATCAATAAAAGTTTTTTAAACAGTATTGGAATGAATACTAATAATGTAGACCCCCGTACCATCAAGATCTATGGGAATGGTGGTACGGCTCTTCCATTTAAAAATATAGATAATAATGAGTTTGATTTAATAGAAAATTCTATACAGATAGTAGGTGAAGATGACGGGAGTTTTGACAGGAACGACTTTATTTTATTTTACGGAGTTGGTACAAAAGGATATCAAGGAGATAATTTTGATACCAACATTAATCCTTACAGTGATCAATCTTTTTATTACGTAACTTCCGGTGTTGATTTTGGTAACAGAATACAAGAAATGCAAGAACCCTCGGGCGAGGCAACAACCATTATTGACCGCTACAATAGCTATCAATTTTTTGAAAGCGATGAGTTTAACCCTGCTAAAGTAGGACGCAGATGGCTGAGCAATCGCTTTGATATTGAAAGCGAGCAATCATTTACATTAGATTTTCCGAATATTGTTCCTG
>CAJWLP010000081.1 GCA_913043145.1 uncultured Bacteroidota bacterium | reverse complement strand
ATAAAGATACTGTTCTGATTAAAGTGAATCCTGTTGGACCAGTATGTCATAAAGGAGATGACACCTGTTTTGAAGACACTAATGTTTCGGATGATTTTATAATTACACTTGAGAAAATTATACAAGATAGAAAGATCAATCCCTCTAACTCTAGCTATGTATCTAGTTTATTTAATAAAGGAACTAATAAAATTGCTCAAAAGGTGGGAGAAGAAGCAGTAGAGCTTGTTATTGAAGCCAAAGATGATAATGATGATTTGTTTTTAAACGAATCAGCTGATCTTTTGTTTCACTATCTAATTCTCCTTCAAGAAAAAGGATATAAATTAAAGAATGTTGTTAATGTGTTAAAAGAAAGATCGTTAAATTCTTAAAAAATGAACTATTTAATTTTATAATAGATGTAAAACGAACTATTATTTTTTTTAAATTACATAAATTTCTAATTTATGAAAAATATAGTTTTAATTTTAATTTTATTTATTTCAGTCAATTCACTTCTCTCACAAAATATTTCATCTGATGGAGACTTTAAAGCTGGTGAATTAATTGTCAAGTTTAAGGATCAAATTGACTTATCAATAACTTACGATCAAAACGGTAAAGGAATTTTGGGGAAAGATCTTAACTCTTTTTTACCATCAATTTCAAAAATAGATTCCACATTTGTTTTATTTACTGAAAAATCAGTTAAACAAAGTATAGTTAGAAAAGAAGAACAGGAATTTAGATTTAAAACTTCCTCAAGAGCTGGTTCTAATAATCCTACATTCTTAGATGATGAGCCGGAGATCATGACTTATAAAAACACACTTAGATTAAAGTTTAATTCAATTGAAAATATCGAAGATTTAGTTACAAAAATTAAAAATAACCCCAATATTGAGTATGTTGAACCCAATTACCTGTTTAGTATCAATGATTATAACATCGACTCGGATGTGATTTACGAGGAAAATTTAAAACCAGTTATTACTAATTCACTTTTAAATACACCAACAGATCCACTTTACTCTGAACAAGTAGGTATTGGTCAAACCAACGTTGATAAAGTATGGGAAGAGTATACAACAGGAGATGGCTCTCAAATTGTAGCTGTTCTAGATACAGGTATCGACTATACACATCCAGATCTTGAAGATAATATTTGGATTAATGAAGCAGAACTTAATGGTGTGGAAGGTTTTGATGATGATGGAAATGGATATGTAGACGATATAAGAGGATGGGATTTTCATCACAAGACCAATACACCTCTTGATGACAACATGCACGGAACTCACGTAGCTGGAATTATTGGAGCCGTGGCAAACAACGACAAAGGAATATCAGGTGTGGTTTGGAACGTAAAATTGATGCCAATTAAAATTCTTCAAGCCAGTGGAATTGGAGATGTAGCAACTATTGCTTTAGGAGTAGACTACGCTACTAATAATGGAGCAACAGTTATAAATATGAGTTTTGGTGGAGGAATCAACTCTATAACCCTTAAAAATGCACTAGCCAACGCTTACGCCGGATCTAAAAGATTTTTAGTTGCTGCCGCCGGAAACAATGGATTGCCACTTCCTCCTTGTTTTCCATCACAAACTTTTTACCCTGCTGCCTATGGATTTGTGTTTGGAGTTGAAACCAATGCTAAGTTTTCAAATTACGATTGTGATGGACCCATATTTTCTGTGAATACTGGGCTTACAAATTATGAAACAGATGCACCTGGTGTGTCGGTTATGAGTACAGTGCCAAAAGGCGGATACAGAGCACTTTCAGGAACTTCTATGGCAGCGCCTTATGTCTCTGGAATAGTAGCTCTTTACAACGAAACAAGAGAAAAATTTGAAACCAACGAAAGAAAATTTGGAAATCTTATAAACACAAAAGGAGATACTTTTATAGATGCACTTGCAGCAATAAAAGCAGAACCAAAACCTATATTAAAATTAGTCGGTAGACAAGTTGTCGATAGTATTGCAACAAACAAATACCAAGATGGACAATTCGATTCAGGAGAAGAAATACATCTTTATCCAACTGTTAAAAATTATTGGGGAACAGCTGAGAATGTAAAAGTAAAATTAAAATTAGCTGGAAATGAATTTTCAAATGAATACTACAAAGGACTTATTGATATTCAAGATTCAATTATAAACCTAGGGACGATTTCTGATTATGCACTTTACAAACAAAGAGAAAACCCTTTAAAATTTAAAATTTCTGAAAAAGCTGTTCACAATACTCAAATCGAATTTAGAATGCTTGTTTGGCAAGCCAACGAAAGTGATCCTAACAATCCTTACGCTTCTGAAAGAGATGTAGATTCAATTGATTTTAGAAACATGATAAAAAATGCAGTTAAATTGCAAGGACTTGTTGAAAAGGATACCACACTATATGCTGACAAGGAGTATTATGTTACTAATAACTTCATTATTAATAATGCAACATTAACTATAAAACCCGGTGTTACCATAAACTTTGGAAATAATGAAGAAGTTGCAGATGCAAATACTCAAGGTCAAATTAAATTTATTGGTAATAAAAATAGAGTTATTGCTCAAGGTACTAAGGATAGTCTTATTACTTTCAAGCCTGATAC
>CAJWLP010000080.1 GCA_913043145.1 uncultured Bacteroidota bacterium | reverse complement strand
AAGAAGGCAGTATTGAAGCATCAAAATTATCAAAAAAATACAACTCATTCCTCTACAGCACGGCAGGTGTGCACCCTCATCATGCAAATGAATATAGTGATTCAGTAGAAAATGTATTAAGAAAATTAATAAAAGAAAAACATGTAGTTGCTGTTGGGGAGTGTGGTTTAGACTACTATCGAAATTATTCTTCTCCAGAAAACCAAAAGAATGCATTTATTTCACAGATCAATATTGCAAACGAATCTAAATTACCACTCTTTATGCATCAACGAGATGCGCACGAGGATTTCGAAAAAATACTCCAGGCAAATATACACAAAATTCATCATGGAGTTGTGCATTGCTTTACTGGTACAGAAGATATGCTGATTAGCTATCTAGACATGGGTTTTTATATTGGGATTACTGGCTGGATTTGTGATGAGAGACGTGGCTTAAGTTTACAGAAAATTGTCCAAAATATACCTCTAAATAGGTTATTAGTTGAAACCGATTGTCCGTACTTATTACCAAGAACGCTAGGATCAAAACCAAAAAACAGACGCAACGAACCCAAATATTTAACCGAAATAGTAAAAATGATCTCTAATAAAACTACTTATACTCAATCTGAAATTGCAGAAGCAACATATAACAATAGTATAAAATTATTTAATTTATGATATTTTTCATATATTTAATATATTTAATTAATGTAAATTAGCTAATATTATTTTTTTAAATTCTGGTATTGTTGGATTTATTGAGTATGAATGACTTGGTTTATCTAATATTTTTTTTAATTCACTTGGTATGTCTATATTAGTTTTAATCAATGGCTCAACCACTGTTTCAAACTTAGCCGGATGGGCTGTTGCGACAATGATCCAATCATCTGTTTTATAACTCGACTCAAGATCTCTATATGCTGAACTTGCTGTTGCTGTATGGGGACAAATTATATTTCCTGTTTCGTCAAAGCAATCTATTATCTCCTGTTTTATTCTGATATCACTAATTGATTTTGCGACAATTTCTCTTCTGATATCTTCAATATCATATAGATCAATCAATCTTTCCATATTGCTAGCATTTCCCACATCCATCGCATTCGCAATTGTTTGAATTGTATCCCTCTTTTCCCAGTCTTCTCCATTCAAAAAGTCCTCAATCATGCGGTTCTCATTTAAAGCTAATACAATTTTACCGATAGGAAAACCCATATGCTTGGCTAAAATACATGCAAGTCCATTTCCAAGATTTCCTGAAGGAATAATAAAATTTGGTTTCTTTCTGTTTCGTCTGAAGTGATCAATACTCGTATGAGCATAATATATTGACTGAGGTAGCAATCTACCAAAATTTATACTATTGGCAGAACTGAATTTATATTTATAAGCTAAATCATGATCGAGAAAAATACTCTTAACAAGCTCCTGACAAGAATCAAAGTCGCCTTCCACAGACAAGGATAGGATGTTATCACCCCAACAAGTTAGTTGTTTTTCTTGTCTCGATGAAACCTTCCCTCTTGGATACAAAACAACTACGTTCACATTTGAAACATTATGAAATGCTGCTGCGACGGCTCCACCTGTATCTCCAGATGTTGCAACAAGAATAACTAATGGCTCACTGCCTGTGTTTAATCGACTCAAACATGACGCTAGAAACCCGGCACCAACATCTTTAAATGCTGCTGTTGGACCATGAAATAATTCAAGATACCAGCAGTTTCTGTTTTTAACTTTTATTGCTGGGATCTTAAAGTAAAAACAAGAATCAATTATCGAATCCAGATGATTGAGTATTAATGAATTTTCAAAAAAAGGTAATAGTAAAACCTTTGCTGTATCTTTTATTGATAAACATTTATCAAAATCATCTTCTTTAAATTTAGGAAACGTCTCAGGAAGGAAGAGTCCACCATCACTTGCAATACCTTTCTTAAGAACGTCATCGATACTCTCTGTAACATCATCGCTTCTTGTACTTTTATATTTCATTCTATTTATTCTACTACAGCACCTTCAGAGTTTGACTGACTGATCCAAGTTTCGCATTTTAAGTCATGATTTTCGCATGCATTTTTCATCTTTGACGCAATTAATTCAGCATCATCATTCTTGCATAACGCAAATATACTTGGCCCACTTCCCGAAATGGAGCAACCAATTGCACCATTTTTCATTGCGGTTTCTTTAACTTCTTCAAAACATGATATTGCTGACGATCTTTGTGGTTCAATAATAATATCTTTTAGGTTCCGCTCGATTAATTCAAGGTTACTTTCTTTTATTCCTAGAATAAAGCCTGAAAGATAAGATTGTTGTTTTAACAAATCCGACAAAGGATAGTTAGCTTTAAGACTTGCCCTACTCTCAGCTGTATTGACAGATAAATTGGGATGTAAAACTATGCTTGATATACAATTCGGTAAATTAAGTTGAATCGTATTTGGGAGCTCATCTTGAGGGCAAAAAACCAAGCCACCAAATAAGCTTGGAGCTACATTATCTGCGTGTAATCCTGCACTAGCAAATTTCTCTCCTTCGATAGCGTGCATTAATAAATCTTTTTTACCTAACGGATCATCAAGTAATGCATTTACTGCAACCACACCAGCTACTGCTGATGC
>CAJWLP010000079.1 GCA_913043145.1 uncultured Bacteroidota bacterium | reverse complement strand
TCGGTTGTTTTTAGAAGTGAAGAGGATATGATGCATGCAAATGCAGAACCTGATCAATTGTATGATGATGTGATAATGCCTTACAAGGGCAAGTTAGAGAGTTGGTATGTTCGTAATAACTCAGTGTGGAATTACCTGTTATTAATTGCTCTCACCATACTTGTGATACTTACTCGTTCTACTCGTTTAATTTTCCAGTGCTTCGCTTCATTGCCACGGCCTCCCGAGGATCTGAATTCTTTTATTGCTAGTGACTACTATGAGTGATGTATTACTGACTTATGGCTGGGTAAGATCGTCATATAGCGCTCTTAGGAATTTAAAAAAGCATGATTTACAGGTCGTAGTATCAGATAGTTCCAGTATCGGGATGAGTCAATTTTCTAGGTTTTCTTCGGGATTCAAAAAATACACGTCACATTATGAGGATGAGAATAATTTTATTTCTGATATTTTAAACATCTGTTCTTCAAAAGAAATAAAACTCATACTACCATCGCATAATGAAACAGAGATAATAGCTCGTCATAGGCATAAGTTTTCTGATGATTTGGTAGCATTGATTCCTGATGAATCTCATTGTCGATTATTCAACAACAAGTCTGACTCTTACGATTATGTTTCGAATATTGGTGTTCCCGTTCCATGCAGAATTAAGTACATAGATCCAAATTTAGTTTCTGAGGTGTTGGAAAGAAGCGGTGTCCAAAAAACAGTTATAAAATTACTAACGGGCAATAGTGGTAAAGGGGTTTTTTATGGAGAAAATCCTGAGCATGCTCAGAGTATTGTTAAAGAGCTAATCGAAAAGTATAAATTACCTCCGATTCGATATCCGCAGATAGAGGAGTATGTTGAGGGGGAGGGTTATGGCTGCTCTGTTTTGTATAGTAAGGGTAAATTCATAGCAAATTTCACACATAGAAGGCTTAGAGATAAAATTGAGACTGGAGGAACGAGTACTTTCAGGGAGGCTTCTGTGCATAAAGGTATTGAAGCAGCTACAAAAACCATATTTGATTCTTTAGGCTGGAACGGACTTGCTATGTGTGAATTCAAAGTGTGTCACAAAACAGGGAGATTTTGGTTTATAGAGGTAAACCCAAGAATGTGGGGTTCAATTTCTTTAGCCATTGAGTCAGGAGTGCAATTCCCCTATTTAGCTTGGCTCTGCGCAACTCAGGGCGCCAGTAAAGCTATTAGTTATCATGCATCGTGTACATTTAATTTAAATTGGAAGGCACGCTGGCTTTTGGGAGATATTTTTATAGTGCTTGGTAAATTACTTAAATTGGAGTTTAGGGCGGCTTGGAATATTTTACGAGAGGAGAAAGCTGATTCCTTAGATGATTTTTTTTGGGATGATCCATTTGTATTTCTTGGTGAAGTTTTGGCTTACTTAAAAACCACCATATCAAAGCGCAGCACTAATCCCTCAGAAGAAGGTATGCTAGGTTGAGTTCACAAGTACTTTATGATTTTGATGGAACAATAACCTCAAAAGATACCACTATCTTTCTTTTGGTTGCTCTACTTAAATTAAGGCCGTGGCGATTTTTCGTATTTATGTGGTTTTTGTGTAAAATCTTTATTGCAAGTGAAAATGCATCTAAGCAATTATACAAGAACAAAGCTATAGGATACTTAATAAAGGACATGTGTAATAAGCGTTTAAGCAAGGCGTTGAAAGATTTCAGAAATAAAGTTAAGTTTTACTATCGCCCATCAGTTATGACATCTATCAATAAAGCTATTCAAGATGGCTGTTCAGTGCTCATTGTGACTGCCTCTCCATCATTTGCAATTAGATACTGTGTTTCAGATCTGCCAATTACAGTATTAGGAACCGAATTTGAAAAAAAAGAAAATATCTATACAGGTCATTTAAAAAGCGAGAACTGTTATGGACAAGAGAAAGTTAATCGTTTAAATAAATGGGCTTCATCTAACAAAATCAAATTAAACGTGCAATCAGCTTGGGGCGATCATATATCTGATTTTAATATGTTAAGTCTTTCAGCAAATCGCTATTGGGTTGGAGGAAAACAATTACAAAGATTAGTGACTCAAAGAGATCCAGAAGCCAACTTTATAGATACTGAAAAATGAATAAATCAATCTAATAGTAATTATAAAAGTGCATTAGCTTTATCCTATATATTTTTTTATAAAGAGATTTAATATCAATGCAATTGATAACGAAGCTCAATACCTCTTGGCGTAATAATTTAGTTAAAAATTAATAACTGATTTAAATGTACTTTTAATTAGATTAGTATACATACATGCATTCAAGAAGCTGCATAACGCAGCTTTTTTGTTTACATCTTTGGATTAAAATATGGAAAAATATAATTAGTATAAAATTTTAAACAATGATTGAATTCACCAACCTAAATGAGAAAAAACCTTATCTTATTTTAAAAAAGAAATATGATGAGGCTTTATATGCATCTCAAAAAAATATTGAGGCCATTTCAATATCATCTTACAACAATGAAAAAAAAGAAGTTGATTCAAGGTATGTAAATCTTAAATTTATTAAAAATGATGAATTTATTTTTTTTACTAATTACAAATCACCAAAAGCATCTGCTTTTAATTCTCATAACCAAATATCTGCATTATTATACTGGCCTAGTATAAATGTTCAGATCCGAATGAAAGCTAAAATAAAAAAAACTTC
>CAJWLP010000078.1 GCA_913043145.1 uncultured Bacteroidota bacterium | reverse complement strand
AATTTTATACCAAAAAAAACAATATTCATAGTATACTCATTTTAAATATGTAATACATTTGTCAAGTCTTGAGAAGAGTAGCATCCATATTTTTTGTTTTACTCCTTGCTTTCGCAGGAGGAGTGGGTGTTTTTCATAACCATAATCATGACGTGGAGCCTTGCCATGAGACATCGATTCATTATTGTTCAGATACAGCTCATTTGGATTGTTCTCTATGTGATGTAGTTATTCATCCGAATGATTTTTCTCACTTTACTGAAATAACGGTTCTAACTTTTGGACATGATGATTATAAATCCATGTTCCATGCCAAGCTTTATAATATCCAAAAGAATACTTGCTCAGATCGAGCTCCACCAAAACAGGTTTGATAGAAAACTCCTAATTAAATCAACCTTATTTTAACCTTTTAAAAATTAAATACATTATTATTGCAACGTAGTTGCAATAATATATTTCAATAGTAATTATTATTGAGTTATGGTAAAAACTATACTGTTTACTTTAGTTATGAACGTACTATACTGTTTGTCTTTCGGACAATCCAATCACCAGTTTAGTGGGGCTGTTTTTAATCAAAAAAATAAGCCTGTGATTGGTGCTAAAGTAATGATTCGTAACATCAATAAATATGGTATAACTAACGCTTCAGGAATATTTGTGATTGATGATTTACCTCAAATATTCGAGATAGAAATATCCTGTATTGGATATGAAACACTGAATAAAAGCATTAGCATAACTGAAAACCAAGATTACAAATTCATATTGGAGTCTGCTTTTGTTAATTTAAACGGCATTGTGGTTGAAGGTAATTATGTTGAACTAAAAAGTAAAAGCACACCACTCCACATTGAGATTGTGAATGATGATTATTTGAGACAGAATCTAGGTGGTAGTTTGATGAAATCATTAGAAAGACTTCCTGGTTTATCTTCGATTGATATTGGTTCTGGACAATCAAAGCCGGTCATTCGGGGTTTGGGTTTTAATCGAGTTGTGGTGGTCGAAAACAACATTAAACATGAGGCTCAACAATGGGGGGCAGACCACGGACTTGAAATCGATCAATATGCAATTGATAATATAGAAATTATCAAAGGTCCCGCATCGTTGATGTACGGATCTGATGCGATTGGTGGTATCATTGATTTGAAAAATAAAAATTTACCTGATCAATATTCATTTGGAGGATCAATTGATTTATCTGGAAAAACCAATAATGATTTTGTAGGAAGTTCAGTTTCATTATACACCCGAAAAAAACATTTTTTTGCCACAGTAAGAGCCACCATATTGGATTATGGTGACTATAGAGTTCCAACAGACACGGTTGCGATTCATTCATATAATGTTCAACTCCACAACAATCAATTAAGGAATACAGCGGGTAAAGAACAAAACACTCATGCCTCTTTTGGTATGGTCAAAGATCAGTTTCAAAGTATATTCAATGTGAGTAATGTGCATACAAAATATGGCTTTTTTGCAAATGCTCACGGCCTAGAACCTCGAAATGTTAATCGAAATATACATGATCGTTCAAGCAGAGATATCCTTTATCCATATCAAGATGTAAACCATTTTAAGATAATTAACAGAACTAGTTATAAAACAGAAAAATGGCGATTTGAATCTGACTTGGGTTATCAAAGGAATTTCAGACAAGAATGGAGTCAATATTCTCAACATGGTTATATGCCTGCTGTTTTTCCAGAGAACATCGATTTTAACCCAGAGCTTGAACGTCAATTTGAAAAAGACATTTATTCGGCCAATTCAAAATTCTATTATAGTGTGTCTGATAAAACCCATGTTAGTACGGGAATTAATGGAGAGTATAAAGAAAATAGAATTGATGGTCGTGGATTTATTATACCAGCATTCCAAAATTTAAACCTTGGAAGTTTTGTAGTTGCTAAACATTCGTATTCGGAAAAGAGTATTCTACAATTGGGTGTCCGATATGATTATGGGAAGTTAAATGTGAGCAGTTATCAAGATTGGTTTGCATCACCATCATATAAGAATGGAGATACTCTAATGACTAGTTTACAAAGGGCAGCAGCTATAGATCGTAACTTTTCCAATTTTACATGGTCGTTAGGATATAACTATAACCCACAGAAATGGTCGTATAAAGTGAATCTTGGTAAGAGCTTTAGAATGCCTATTGCTAAAGAATTGGCAGCAAGTGGTGTTAACTACCATCGCTTCAGCTACGAAGTCGGAAATGCAGATTTATCACCTGAGATTTCATATCAATTGGATGCGGGAATTGAGTATAATTCAACAAAGTTTGCAATTGGGGCATCTCCCTTTTTCAATTATTTTTCAAATTACATCTACTTGAACCCTACATCAAGATATGACCGGCTTTATGGATTTGGAAATCAAGTTTTTGAGTATACGGAAAGTGAAATTTTAAGATATGGGGGCGAGTTGCATGCTCACTACGAAGCGACAAAGAGTCTTCGTTTTGGTTTCATTGGAGAGTATGTTTATGCAGAACAATTGTCGGGTGCGAAAAAGGGGTATACATTGCCATTTTCACCGCCAGCTTCAGCCATTATAAATGTAAAATACCAAAAACCATATTTCAAGTCAGTGAATAATGCATACATATCACTGGATTATAAATTAACAGCTGCACAAAACAAAATTGTACCTCCAGAAGTAGTCACAG
>CAJWLP010000077.1 GCA_913043145.1 uncultured Bacteroidota bacterium | reverse complement strand
CACCTGGGCCGCCACCGCCTCTTTTTTGTGATAGGTCAGTCTGCATATCCTGCCACTCTTGAGCAGTAAAAATAATATTTAGTCTGTTAATCTTTTCTTGGTTGAAAACAATGTCATAATTAGCCTGAAAACCATTCGAATGACTTTCAGTTCCTTCCATATCTTTTTCTTCATCAGGTATAAATATTTCCTTTTTGCAAGAAAATAACGCAATTGTTGTGAAACAAAATAGGATTGATTTTAGATTTTTCATTTGTTTTTCTTTTTAATCGTAAAATTATATTTAATCCCCAATATATTCGTTCTTTTTGGGTATTCTCCTTGAAGCTCATTTTCAGTTCTAATAAAGAGTCCAAGACTTCCTGTATTAAATTTATAGTTAGTACTCAAGGTATATCGCATTTTATAGAATCCGTCATTATTTGTGATTCCGTTGAATGCTTCAGCAGAAAAAGTAGGATCCCACTTCCAATCTTTGATATTGTATGTTGAGCTTAATTTGAATCGAGTTGTTTTTTTAATTTCATCCGATGTTTTTTGGAGTTCGTCTTTATTCTGATAACGGATTCTAAATTTAAATAAGAATCGACTTATATCATGATTAAATTCCAAGTCTGTTTGCCATCTAAAATGGTTTTCCTTTCCTTGAATTTTACCCTGATCATCGTTTTCGGTGATTAGCCTTGAAGCAACAGCAATGTTCACAAAATCAGCTAGTTTGTAATCCAGTCCTAATTGTGTGAAATAGGCATTGAGTGTGGTCGAATTATCTTTTAGCCTGAGTTGTTGAGATAAATTTACCTTGAGGTTCTTTGTAGGCTTATACTTTAGGTTAATAGATGACCAAGTTTCAAAGTCGCGAATAGTGTAGTAAGTTCCACTTTGAGCTGAGGCGTATGAAGGCAAAAAGACAACAACAAATAGAATTAGGGTGCAATTTATGATTTGCTTCATTAAGGGATTTTTAGGTATTTTATAGTTATTGAAGTTGTATCTTTCAGGAAATCAATTTTTCCTATTTCAACTTCAGTTATTTTAAGTCCTGTCCTCTCTTCGAGATCTTGGACAAGTACATCATGCATTTCTGGTTTAATATTTTCAATCTTCTCATAAATGATGTTCTTACTTAGTGTATTCTCTCTAAACCATATTCTTTCAATGATGTATATTGTGGATACAATGATGATATTGGCACCAACAATTTCTGCATAACTCATTTTCTGGTTAGCAAGCGAGTTGATCACAGATACGCCAATAATCACGAATAAATAAGTCATCTCCTTTATAGGAACAGGATTAGTTCGATATCTAATAATACCAAATATGGCAAATAAGCCCAATGCCATACCGATGTCTAATTCGTATTTTTTAAGAGTAAAACACAGGAAAAATACGATTACACCAATCATGTAATAAGTGAATAAATAGTCTCTTTTTTTGACTGATTTATAGTATAGCCATTGAATAATAATGGTTAAGAAGATGGTGTTTAGAAAAAATCGAAAGACCATCTTAAAGAAGTCATCATCGAACAGCGGGATATTTAAGAATTCACTCATGAATTAGTTATTTTGGTTATTTTTTTGAATTTACTTTTAAAGCTATTTTGTTTCAAAGATGGGTAGTTTTTTGCCATACCCATGCAGTATTTACTTATTCTCATTGGTTGAATTCCCAGGTTTTTTAGTGACGCATGCACAGATGAGTGTCTATTATGCCTACTTTGTTTCAACTCAATGATTACTAAGTTTTCATCGAAAGGAATAGCATTATATGAAAGGTTAGTGTCAATAGTTACTCGTTCAGTCATTTGATTATTAACCAGTGTGAATCGATTAAATTGATTATTAATTGATTTTTTGAGTGGGTAGTTTTTCCCAGTTAATTTATGGATAAACGATAGAGATTTTTCGTCTAGTTTTTCGTTAAGCGATTGGATAGCTATCCGACTTTTTTTTGTATTTCCTTTGTTTGATTTCTGTTTTACTTCTAAAAAAAATAGATTAGACTCTACATAGTTACGAATCCTAACTTTCACTCTGCTAGCCTTGCCATTGTGATGAAGAAGATACAAATTGGCGTTTGGTGTATCAAAATAATTGGACTTATAGGTCATCACTCGATTTTGATTGATTTCCAAAACCTTGTAATCATTATAAATATTATCAAGCAGTTGAGGAAGTTGGTCTGTATGGATAATAAACTTGGTGTCCACTCTTTTCATAAGTGATACAGAATCCATCTCATTTAAAGAAATGGATTTAAATTTATGTAAGTTGAATTTGCTCAAACGTTTTATCTATAGACTATATTTATAAGTTTATCCTTCGGATTTTATTTTTAATTATATCAGACTTAGAAAATGTAAAATAGCTACAACCAATGAAGATGGTAATCTTTAATTTCTAAGTCAATAGCAGCCTTTGTGACTCTTAAAGGTTTGAATGTATCAATCATTACAGCAAGTTCCTCTGTTGCAGATTTTCCAATACTAGCTTCTTGAGCACCTGGGGTAGGGCCATGGGGTATCCCTCCGGGATGAAGACTCATTTGACCAGGTTCGACATGTCCCTTGCTCATAAATTGTCCATCAACATAATACATCACTTCATCGCTATCAATATTGCTATGCCAGTATGGTGCTGGAATACTAAGTGGATGGTAGTCAAACAATCGAGGTACAAAACTGCATATCACAAAATTGTGCCCTTCAAATGTCTGATGAATAGGTGGTGGCATATGAATTCTACCTGTAATAGGCTCAAAATCATGAATGCTAAAAATAAAAGGATAATGA
>CAJWLP010000076.1 GCA_913043145.1 uncultured Bacteroidota bacterium | reverse complement strand
TGCAGACAAAAGAAAAAAAGCCTTAGGGATCGATTGATTAAGCATTATTCAGAGTGTTAAATCCAATGAAAAGTAAAAACCTATCAGATATTATAGAAGTTGAAAAAATTGAAATTGTTAAAAAGAATATTTCAGAAGCTCACGGCCTTCCAAACGAATGCTATACAAATGATGAGTACTTAGAGTATGAGAGAGATCATGTCTTTATAAACAATTGGACTGTAATTGGAACCGCTAGCTCAGTTCCGGTATCGGGTGATACAAAACCATTTGATTTGATTGGTATTCCTTTAATTATTATTAGAGACAAAAATCAAAATATCAGAGTTTTTCATAACGTATGTAGTCACAGAGGACATAAATTAGTTGATAAACAATGCAAACAAAAAAACCTCATCGTATGTCCTTATCATTCGTGGTCCTATGATTTTAATGGAGAACTAGTTCGGACTCCTCATATTGGTGGACTGAACAATCATGAAGTAGAAGGTTTTGATAAGAGTAGAAGTAATCTAAAAGAAGTTCGCTCTAAAGTTTGGATGGATTTAGTTTTTGTAAATGTTGACTCTCGTGCAAAAGATTTTGATGCAAGTATAAAACCTCTCGAGGATCGTTGGTCAAAATTCATATCTAAAGATGATCAAAAATTAATTTATCATGCAAAAAATTTTGGTAATTTTGAAATGAGTGTAAATAGTAATTGGAAGTTTGCTATTGAAAATTACTGTGAAAGTTATCATTTGCCGAGTATTCATCCAGAACTTAATCGTGTTTCAAATATTGAAGATCATTATCATATAGAAGATGAGGATAAGTTATTCTCAGGACAAGGAAGTAAAAAATATTCACAGCAATTTGATGGAAATAAAAAGTTCTCTACGTTTCCAAGTTGGCCGAACCATCTATACGAGAACTCTGAATATGTATCTTTATTTCCAAATTTAATGTTAGGAATCCACGTCGATCATTTTTTTGCATTTTGGTTAGAGCCATTGTCTATGACTCAAACAAAAGAACATTTTGAAATGTATTATGTTGGAGAAGAGAGTGCTTGCAGTAATGATTACAAAGAATTAAGAGAGAAAAATTTTATATTTTGGCAAGAGGTTATGAATGAAGATGTAAGTGCAATAGAGGGAATGCAAAACGGAAGAAAATCACCTATTTATAATGGTGGAAATTTTTCGCCCATTATGGATAGTCCAACACATCTATTTCATAAATGGGTTGCAGAAAATTTAACTGCTTAATCTAATTCTATTGACAGAGTCTATTTTTAGGTAATTAATTTAACTATAATTAATTGAGGCCAAAAAGTATGAAAAAAGATCTAATTTCCAGATTAAATGAAGGCCCTATCATTTGTGCTGAGGGTTATCTATTTGCAATGGAACGAAGAGGATATTTATCTGCCGGTGCCTTTGTTCCAGAAGTCGTTTTAGAACATCCAGAAGTTGTGACACAATTACATAGAGAATTTATTAGAGCGGGATCTGATGTCGTTCAAGCTTTTACTTATTATGGCCATAGAGAAAAATTACGAATTATAGGAAAAGAACATTTATTGGAGTCTTTGCAAAAAAATGCTCTACAAATTGCCAAAGACGCTGCCAATGAATACAAGGATCTAGATCTTATGGTTTGTGGAGATGTCGCAAATACAAATATTTATGACCCAAGTGATAAGCAGTCAATTATTGAATGCCAAAAAATGTATGAAGAACAAGTGGCTTGGGCAAAGGAAGCGGGAGTTGATTTCATAGTTGCTGAGACAATTAATTGGACTGATGAAATGAAAATTGCGCTTAAAGCAATCAAAGATGAAGGAATGATAGCGGTTGCAAATTTCGCAATACCAAGGGGAGATAAAACAAGAGAAGGACATACACCTGAAGATGCTTGTAAGATGATGGAAGATTTAGGTGCAGATGTAGTTGGTTTAAACTGTTATAGAGGACCTGACATGACCATGAAACTTTTAAATAAAGTAAGAGATAAAGTATCCTGTCATGTTGCTGGATTGCCAGTACCTTATCGAACTACAGAAGAAGAACCTGGTTTTTTAAATATTTCAGATGATGGATGTAACTGTATTCCTGGTGATAATGCATTTCCTGTAGCCTTGGATAATCTATTATGCAATCGCTTTGAGATGGCTAAATTTGCAACAGACTGTATGGAAAAAAATATTAATTTCATTGGAATTTGCTGTGGTGCTGAAGCTCATCACGTTCGTCAGATGTCAGTTGCAGTTGGAAAGAAGCCAATTTCGATGAAGTATATGCCAGATATGAAAAAGCATTTTCATCACGGAACAGACGAAACTCTCAAGCAGGTAAATAAAGAATTTACACCTTAAGAATGCAGACTCACGCTAAAGTTGTTGTAATTGGTGGGGGAGTTGTAGGATGTTCCATTCTTTTTCATTTAGCAAAGTTTGGGATGAAGGACTGCATTCTCCTTGAACGAAAAGAATTAACAGCAGGATCTTCTTGGCATGCCGCAGGGAACGTTCATGTTATTTCTTCAGATCCAAACATATCCAGACTGATGGCATATACAATAAATTTGTATAAGGAAATTGAAGAGACATCAGGACATTCAGTTGGATTTAAACCAAGTGGAGGATTTTATTTAGCCTCAAATGAAGTTTGGTCTGATTATCTGAAAAGAGAAAGAACAAAAGCTAGATATATGGGACTTGATCAAGAGTTTATCTCATTAGAAGAGGTCGCAAAAAAGAATCCTCTTATTGATCCAAAAAAATATATTTCAGCTTTATGGGATCCAATCGATGGAGAAGTAGATCCATCGGGTGTTACATATGCATTTGCAAAATCTG
>CAJWLP010000075.1 GCA_913043145.1 uncultured Bacteroidota bacterium | reverse complement strand
TGGTTATTGATAATACAGGTGTTTGGAGAGATGAAGTGGCTCTATCAAAACATATTAATTCCGGAGCGAGCAAAGTAATACTTACAGCTCCAGCAAAAGGCGATATAAAAAATGTTGTTTTTGGCATTAATGATGATATTTTGGAAGACGCAGATCAAATCATATCAGCTGCTTCATGCACTACTAATGCTATCGTGCCTGTTTTAAAAGCAATCAATGAAGAATTTACTATAAACGGTGGTCATGTTGAGACTGTACACGCATACACAAATGATCAAAATTTAATAGATAATTTTCACAAAGGAGATAGAAGAGGCAGAGGCGCTCCTTTGAACATGGTAATAACAACTACTGGTGCTGTTAAAGCTGTTGCTAAAGCTTTACCAGAGTTAGCGGGAAAATTAACTGGAAATGCAATCAGAGTTCCAACGCCCAATGTTAGCCTTGCTATTCTATCTCTTCAATTAAACAATGAGGTAACAGTTAACGAAGTAAATAATTACTTAAGATCTATTGCTTTTCATTCAAAATATAGAGAAATTATTGGATTTGTTAATTCATCTGAGATTGTATCTACTGATTTTTACTCAAGTCCTTTTGCTTCAGTAATTGATTCTCATGCAACAATAGCAAGTGGCAAAAGCCTTACCCTTTATTGTTGGTATGACAATGAGTATGGATATTCAAAGCAAGTACTTAGTTTAGCCAAGAAAGTTGCAAATATTCAACTACCAAGATTACCTAAACCAATTGATTAAAAGCATAGAAACAAAGGCTTTTTAGCCTTATAATTCTATTGTTTTTTAACAATTTCGAAGTAACTTTGCAAAGGCACACTAAAAAAAGTGATTAGAATTTCAAAAGGTCTTGATTTACCTATTTCAGGATCGCCATCTTTAAATATTACAGACGAGCCAAAGGTCTCGAATGTAGCACTTTTATCAAATGATTTTATTGGCATGAAGCCTACAATGTTATTTAAGGAGGGTGAACATGTTAAAGGCGGTGAAAGAATATTTGAAGACAAAAAAAATATAGGCGTTTCATTTACATCACCCGGGTCAGGTGTCATTAAGTCAATTAATAGAGGTGATAAAAGAAAATTTATTTCCATAGAAATTGAATTAGATAAGGATGAAGACCTTCTTGAGTTTGATACAAACCAATCATTTAAAGATTTACTAATTAACTCAGGAATGTGGAATTCCTTTAGAACTAGGCCTTTTAATCGAACACCAAACATTAATGATAAACCAGATTCAATATTTATTAACTGTTGTGATAGCAATCCATTGTCTGTAGATCCATTTAATATTATTGCTTATGACCAAGAACTCTTTGATTTAGGATTGAATGCTATTTGTGATGAATTTAATTGTGACGTTTATGTTTCCTATCAAAATAATAACTTTATTATAGGCAATGATTTAGTAATTTATAATCAATTTTCTGGACCTCATCCAGCAGGACTTACAAGCACTCATATTTCAATATTAAATCCGGTTAATTTAAACAAAGTTGCGTGGACATTAAATTATCAAGATATTATTTCATTTGGATATTTACTAAAACATAAGGTTTTAAGAACTTCAAAATTAATAAGTTTAGCTGGCTCGTCTGTTTTTGAACCTTCTTTAATAAAAGCTAGAATTGGCGGAAATATTGATGAGATAACTGCTGGTAAAGTGGACTCTAATGCAAGAATTATTTCTGGTTCTGTTTTACACGGTCATGAATCAGATGGTGTCATGAATTATTTAGGTTACTATGATTCTCAGATTTCTGCTATTCCTGACGAAGTTAACGAAATATTTATGAACTGGTTAATGCCAGGTTCAAAATTACATTCTAAATTAAATGTATTTCTTTCATCCTTTAAAAAACCTAAAGAATTTATTTTTAATACTTCTATCGGTGGTGGAAATAGAGCAATCGTTCCTATTAGCTCATACGAAGAAGTAATGCCCATGGATATTTTAGTAACACAATTATTAAAGTCACTGGTCATATCTGATACTGAGATGGCTATTGATCTTGGCATGTTAGAACTTATACCAGAAGATCTAGCATTATGTTCTTATGTTTGTCCTAGTAAGTATGATTATTCATCTATTTTAATGGACAATTTAAATAAGGTATTTTCAGAGCTATGAAAATTATTAGAAACTATCTAAATGATGTTAAACCAAATTTTGTTGGTGAAGGAAAATATACAACATGGTTTCCTCTTTTTGATGCTATAGAAAATTTAGTTTTTTCATACGGGAAAAAAACTAAAAATCCTATTCACGTAAGAGATGCTGTTGATATTCAAAAAGTTATGGTTACTGTATGGCTAGCAACTTTTCCAGCAATGTTTTTTGGAATGTACAATCTTGGTGCGAATTCTTTAGATTATTTAGATTCAATTGGTGTACAAAATACTGGAGATTGGCATCATTATTTTGTAAGTATTGTTGGATACGATTCAACAAGCTTTTTTGCTAAGTTATGGTTTGGTGCTTGTTATTTTATTCCAATCTATTTTGTTGTGTTTACAGTTGGTATTGCCTGGGAAGCCTTGTTTGCAGTCGTAAGAAAACATGAGATTAATGAAGGTGCATTTGTTTCAACTGTTCTTTTTGCTCTAAGTTGTCCACCCGATATTCCTTTATGGCAGGCTGCAATGGGTATATCGTTTGGTTTAGTAATTGGTAAAGAAATCTTTGGAGGAACAGGAAAAAACTTCTTGAATCCAGCTCTAACTGGAAGAGCATTCTTGTACTTTGCTTATCCTGCTCAAATATCAGGAGATAAGGTATGGGTTGCTGGTATTTCTGATTACAATATTGTGCCTGAAGGATATAGCGGTGCTACTGCACTTGGAATGGCTGCTGAAAGTGGTATGGCTGGTATTACAAACTCATATACGTGGATGGATGCTTTTTTAGGTAATATACCTGGATCTGTAGGTGAAACATCAATAATAGCTATATTGATTGGACTTATAATATT
>CAJWLP010000074.1 GCA_913043145.1 uncultured Bacteroidota bacterium | reverse complement strand
TTAGGCAGAGGAGGCGATATGAACGGTCTAATATTGTGGCAAGTTCGATTGCCTAGAACGGTTGCTTCAATACTCGTTGGATCAGCTTTAGGAGCATCTGGGGGCTTGTTACAGTCTTTATTGAGGAATGGCTTGGCAGGACCTTTTTTATTAGGAATTTCAGCCGGCTCCGGTTTGATGGTAATTATGGCAATAGTATTAGGAATATATTTAGCATATATACCAATATTGGCTTGGATTGGAGCATTGTTAACAGTTATATTAGTTGCAGTAATTTCTAATTCTTCAAGTGGTATTTCCATACAAAAATTAATTTTATCTGGTGTTGCAATAAGTAGTTTGTTTGGTGCAATCCAATCAGTACTTTTGCTAAGAAGTGACGACTCTAGGATTCAAACAGCATTACAGTGGTTAATAGGTAGCCTAAATTCAATAGAATGGAGCCTGCTTGTCATATGTGGGTCAATGATTATAGCTGGGCTTATAGGTACATTATTTTGTCTGAAGAGCTTGGATATATTAAACCTCGATGATTCTATGGCCAAAAATATGGGATTAAACATTTCTACCAAAAGATTGACAATAGCCTTAATTGCTACTTGTCTTTCTGCAAGCGCAGTAAGCATAAGCGGATTGATTGGTTTCGTTGGACTTGTGGCACCACATAGTGCAAGGATAATACTATCAACAAACGTGCCTTCGAAAGTTGTTCCGGCATCGGCTGTTTTGGGGGCAATTTTCTTACTAATATCTGATACCATTTCGAGATCATTTGCCAACGAATTACCTGTCGGAGCGATAACTTCATTATTTGGCTCTCCACTCTTTATCATATTACTTATGAGATTGAACTCCCAAAAACAAATGACAAGCCAATGACAGATCTTTCACTTTCTGCGCACGATCTAAGATTTAGTTATGAGGATAAGGAGATTATATCTAATATAAGCTTTGAGGTTCTTCCGCAAAGCATAACAGCTATTGTTGGGCGAAATGGTACAGGCAAATCAACTATACTAAAATTATTAGCTGGTTTATTAACTCCACAAGCCGGAAAGATTTTTGTAGGTAACCAAGAACTAAATTCCCTCAGCAGCACTGATATATCCAAAAGAATTGCATATCTTGGACAGAGAAATTCATTAGCTTTTGATCTGACTGTTAGTGAATTAATTCAACTTGGAGTACAAGTCATTTCAGCTCAAGGTATCAATGTGTCGGAAACGTCCATTAATTGGGTTGTTGAAAGATATGGTCTTGATGAATTACTGAATACAAGAATATCTTTACTATCCGGAGGTCAAAGACAAAATGCCTTTTTAGCATTCACGATGCTTCGAAAACCTTCGTATCTATTACTTGACGAACCAACAAACCATTTAGATATAGCCAATCAAATAGAGTTGTTGAGCAATTTAAGGACTATGATCGAATCCGAAGCACTAACAATTGTCATCATCCTTCATGACCTAAATCAAGCGTTAAAATTTGCAAATAATGTTATCTTATTGAAGTCAAATACTGAGGTTTTATGCGGCAAACCCTCTGACATAATTCAGCCTAGGGCAATTGAAAAAACCATGAATGTTAATTCTGAGATTCTTTTAGGCTCTGATTCAGCACAAATAAATTTCTTATCTAATGGCGAAAGTTCAAATGAAAGCGAATCCTAGCCAGGTCACTGAATCCAGACATAACATTTTTGTATTTTTAATTACAGTTTTGGCGTGAAATTTATACAGGAAAAATGATATGGACTTGCGATTGTATTTTAATTTTTTTTTAAAGCTGCAATTGTCTCTATAGAACGTATAAAAATAGTCAAAGTATAAGAATAACGTTGTTTTGCCTCAATATTTATTTAAAGTTCGCAAATCAAATATTTTTTAAATGACTCGTTTTAATTCCGCAATTGTTATTAGTGCGGTTATTACAGCGCTTTGTACTTCTACGAGCTCCAAAGCTGAACCTGCTACGAATGCCTCAAATGATCCTCTCCTAAAAATAACGGTTACTGGTACAAGGAACGAAGAGAAAGTTTTGGATTACCCGGGAAGCGTGAATGTTTATAATCGTGAAGATTTGGAGAAGAATCCCAAAACTAATCTGCGGGATCTCTTCAACGAAATCCCAGGAGTACAAACTACCGAAGGAATTAGATCCGGAGTCCGAGGATTGCCAGGTGTGAATGATGTCAACATTAGAGGTATGGAAGGCGATCGCAACCTCTTCGTCCTCGACGGTATTAGGCTTCCAGATCGATATGAGTACGGTGGTTACTACGAAATTGGAAGAACTCAGTATGTCGATTTTAATTTTTTGAGCTCGATTGAGATCTTAAAAGGTTCTAATTCCTCCCTTTGGGGACCAGATGCATTTGGAGGTGTTATTTCATACAGAACACTTATTCCTTCTGATCTTTTGGATGATGATGAAACTTATGCTTTTGAAGTCTCATCAAATCTTTCCACGCAGAGCGAAACCAATAGTGCATTAAAACCAGCTTCTAATAATAATATTACTGTTGCAAATCAAATAACACCAAAGCTTTCTTCTATTCTTTCTTATACTTATGAAAAGTCGGGAGCAACACTTACCCGCGCGAAATCTGAATATCAAAATACGGCAGACAACTATGGCAATAACTATTTTGCAAATATACAATATGATTTCAACGATAATTCGAAAATTAATTTGGTTTTTGAAGACATTAATCGTTCCTCAAATGTTTCTGACACCGCTCAAAATTTACCTAGCTCTTATTCAAAGCTTGATTCCTACACAGACACGTCAAGAACAAGAATCAGTGCTGAATACAATTATGACGATATTGAGAACACGAATAAATTGATGTCGAATGCAAATATTATTGCTTACTATCAAACCAGCAGGGTAGATGACGACTACACTCGTGATACTGTGAGTAGAGGGAGTCTTGTTTCAGAGTATAGAGATCATAATCTTACAACTACAGGTTATGGCGCTAATGCAAAATTAAATTCAAACTTTGATCTTTACAATACCGATCACTTTTTGACTTGGGGATTGGATTATTCCTATCTCGATGCATCTCGCACTAGAACTATCAATAATTTAATTAATGGAACTTCTTCTCAGGAGAAGGAAACACCAGATTCAACAGTAACTAGATTAGGTGTTTACTTAGAAGATTCATT
>CAJWLP010000073.1 GCA_913043145.1 uncultured Bacteroidota bacterium | reverse complement strand
AAAATCATGGCTACTTGTGATTATGACTGGTTATTTATTGATATGGAGCATAATAGCATGGATATTGACATTGCTTCACAAATTTCTGTTGCTGCTCAGGATGCAGGAATAACTCCTATCGTCAGGGTTCCAGATTTTGCTCATCATCATGCTACAAGAGTGCTTGATTGCGGTGCAATGGGAATAGTTTTTCCTCATGTTGAAAATGCAGACATTACTAAAAAACTTGTATCCTTTTGTTTATTCCCACCTAAAGGTCATCGTTCTATGACAGGTTCTTTGCCTCAATTAAATTTTAAATCAATGCCAATTTCAGAAGTTGCAACTACTATTAATGATAATATGCTTATTGTTGTAATGTTGGAGAGTCCTGAAGCTATTGAAAATGTTGATGAAATAGCGGCAGTTTCAGGTGTTGACGTAATACTGATAGGCACGAACGATTTATGTATGGAAATGGGGATTCCAGGAGAATACTCGAATCCTAAAATAAAAGAAGCTTATACAAAGGTTATCAAAGCTTGTGAAAAATACAATAAAACTCCTGGAATGGGAGGTGTTTATGACGAAGAATTAATGTCCGAATATATTGGAATGGGAATGAAATTCATATTGTCTGGATCTGATCTTTCATTTATGATGAATTCAGCAAAACAAAGATCTCAAAATTTAAGATCTTTTCTTAAAAGTAACAAATGATTATATCTGGAGTTTAAATAATGAGTAACGTAGCTTTGTTCGACCCTATTACTATTAAATCTAAAGTATTTAGAAATAGGATAGTTTTGTCGCCTATGTGTCAATATAAAGCTGTTGATGGATTGGTAAGTGATTGGCACTTCCAACATTATTCAAGATTTGCTTTTTCAGGACTTGGTGCTGCCTTTATTGAAGCAACCGGTGTTTCTCCTGAAGGAAGAATTGGTCATGGTTGCACTGGGATATGGAGTGACGAACATGTCCAAGGCTTGTCCAAAATTGTCAAAGTTTTTAAAGAGTATAATTGTATAAGTGGCATTCAATTAGCACATGCGGGAAGGAAAGCTAGTTTTTTAAGGCCTTGGGATGGAGCCTCACCTATTACAAAAGAAGTGACTGACGAACCTGCATGGCAAACAATTGGACCAAGTGCAATCCCAATAAATGATAGCTCACCAATACCTAAAGAAATGACAATTGAAGATATTGAAAAAGTAAAAAGTGATTTTAAAAAAGCTGCCCAAAGGGCAGATAAGGCTGGATTTGAAATAATAGAAATTCATGGGGCGCATGGATATTTGTTGCATTCTTTTTTCTCACCCATCTCTAATAAAAGAAATGACAAGTATGGAGGTGATTTTGAAAATAGAACAAGGTTTGCACTAGAGACCGTTGCTGAAATCAAATCGGTTTGGCCTGAAAACAAGCCTATATTTTTTAGGATATCGTCTGTGGATGCACCAGGAGAGGGCGCTACTATTGAAGATAACGTCAAATTTGCTAAAGCACTCAAACTTGCAGGTGTAGATGTTATAGATTGTTCTTCAGGAGGTATAACTGGTTCACCTATATTGAATAAATCAAAAATTATTCCAGGGTTCCAAGTTCCTTATTCTGAGAAAATTAAAAATGAAGCAGAGATAAGTTCTATGGCAGTTGGAGCCATTATAAATCCAGATCAGGCTAATGATATTATATTAAATAAAAGAGCAGATTTTGTTGCTTTAGGTCGAGAATTACTTGCTGATACTCAATGGGTGTATAAAGCAGCCACCTTTTTTAATTTAGAAAATGCCAAATCATTTCTTCCAGATAGTTATTCGTTTTACTTATCAAGAAGAGATGACTTTTTAGATAGATCGGCAAAACCTGCTTAGAAAAAAATTAACTTGTTTTAAGCTCATAAAAGTCAACTGGCTTTAATAGTTTATTTTCTTGAGACTCTAGAGCTCCTAATTTAGCGCTTTCTTGAGTGTAATTAATCCAGTCTGGGTCTGACCACATAGCAGCTCTTTTAGTTTCTCTATCACCGGCATTTTTATAAACCCAAATATGAGTGTATTCATTTGGATTTCCTGTTTCAGTAGTTGCAAAAAGTAAAGGATTTCCCAAATGTTTTGACTGGGCTGGCTTTCCTAAATCACTGTATAATTTAAGATGTGACTTTATAGTTCCTGGTTTGCATCTATATGTTCTAACGTCTAAAAGCATGACATTTCCTTATAATAATTAAAATATTTAAATATTAACTTTATTGTATAAGAATGTAAAAAGATATTAGATATTAGAAACATAAGGTAAAAATATGACTATTGGAGAAAAAATTAATACAATAGAAAGGTTAGTTATTGATTCTTCGAGGGTTAGTCGGTATTTAGGTTATCCAAGGAAAGTTCCAATTTGGAAAATAAGTTTTAAATTACCAAAAAATTGTTATCTTTTTCGAACCAAAGACAATTCTGATATAGCATTAGAAATAGAAAGTATGGAAGGTTTTGCAATTATTCCTTCCCTTTCTAAAGAGGAATCTATTAGACGTTTGAAAACATTAATCCCCTCAGCTGATTTAAAAGGTGAGATAAATAGAGTATGAAAAAAATTTATGTTGATGCAGATGCTTGTCCTGTAAAAGAAGAAATAATAAGAGTTGCTAATCGTCACAAATTGAATGTTTTAATGGTGTGCAATGGAGGTATAAGGCCTTTTAAAAGTGACTTAGTAAAGCTTATTATTGTTTCAGAAGGCTCAGACGAAGCTGACAAGTGGATATATGACCAAGTAAGTAAAGATGATATAGTTATAACGGCTGATATTCCTTTAGCAGCTAAGTGCATCGCTAAAGAAGCTGTCGTATTAAAGCACGATGGTAATTTTTTAACTGAAAATAATATTGGTAATGTATTAGCTACAAGGGACTTAATGTCAGATTTACGATCATCTGACCCTTTTTTAAAAGGAAAAAACAAGCCTTACTCTAAAGCAGATCGAAGTAAATTTTTAACTTCATTAGAAAATTTACTTTGATCATATTATTATTGTTATCAAGATTTACTCCTATAACATTCGATATATTTTTTCTTGATATTACTTTTCATTTGCAAAATTATAAAATTTAGCATATACGAATGTTAATTATCTAAGCCTGCAAAGGCAGTCAGTTTTTGGCTAATACGATCGACTTCCTTGGTCATTTAATGTTCAATCTAGTCTAGCGTGTTTT
>CAJWLP010000072.1 GCA_913043145.1 uncultured Bacteroidota bacterium | reverse complement strand
GAAGGGAAAATGACCTCACAATATGAGAATCAATATGCCAAATCTGACCTAACTATGGTTGGGATTCATTATCGTCAGTATTTTATAAATACGAAGTATGCAATCAATAGACACAATCCTGAAATATTTTATGCTAGGCCTTTTTACCAATTTGGAGTTGGTATGACTTCATATAAAGGTGAGCGATATTTTGTTAAAGACAACGGATTATTCAGTTTAACTGATGGATTTTGTGCAAATACATCAGCAACAATTGGCTATTCATTTGAATTCGGTCCCCACATACAAGTCGTAGCATCTACTGATTTTATTGTTAACTTCAGCGATGCAATTGATGGTTATGACAACGAAAAAAAGTCTGATATTATGCAAAAAACAGGTATCAGTGTAATGTATCGATTTAAGTAATCATTTTATTAAAAGTAGAATAACTGGACTTTAATCTATTATCAAAAAAAAGAGTGCTTTGGGATTCCAAAGCACTCTTTTTATATATATTGGTTTGCCTCTTATTCTTGAACAACTTTATCAATGGCGTGAATTACTCCATTTGATGCTTGGACATCAACTACTATGATGTTACTAACTCTATCTTTCGAATCTGTAAGGGTAGCACCACCAGTCACATTCGCAGTAAGCGTACCACCTAGTGTTTGAATGCTCATACCATCGGACAAACCTGAGGATTGAACATTAGCACCAGCTACAACATGGGTATTTAGTGTAGATGTTAATGTTTCTGTCTCAACATCTGCTAAACTTTCTAATTTAAGTTCCCCCAATAAATCTACAAATGCGTCATTTGTAGGAGCAAATACCGTAAATGGTGCTGGGGATGTACCATCTGATGTAGACAACGTCTCAACATAGGTGTAGGACGATTCTCTAGTTAGAGCTGAAACAAGTATTGAAAAATTAGGATCAGCTGTAGCAAATGTTACAACCGTAGGTAATCCAATAACTCTATCAATAATATGTACTGTTCCATTACTTGCAGATACGTCTGCAGTTGTAACAGTGGCCACATTATTAAATTTAACTCCATCTTCAGTATTATAATAAATACTCATACTGTTATTACCTGCTCCAGTTGCCAATGTATTGGTATAACCAGAACCAGCTGAGGTTAAATCCGTAGAAGGTACATTACCTGAAATCACGTGGTTTAAAAGCACTTGTTCTAAAGCTTCATCAGGAACTTCTGAAACATCTGCCCATCCATTCTCACTCAAAAATGTTGCAAAAGCTTCATTCGTTGGTGCCAATACAGTAAATGGCCCAGGACCACTGAGTGTTGCTGCTAAATCAGCTTCTATGACTGCAGCTACAAGGCTACTTAAATCTGCGGTAGCTTGGGCGGTTTCTACAATGTTGAGAGTTTGAGGGTTTTGTTGTGGTGTTTCAGTTTCATCTTCACTGCAGGAGTAAATTGCAAATACTGTAAAAAGTAAAAGGGTGATGTTTGTTAATTTTTTCATGTTTTAAATAATTTTATCGTTAATTGAATATCTAACATAAAAAAAATTGTTTAGTTTTTTTTAAAAAAAATTAAACAAAAAAAGACAAAACTATGACATTCCTCAAAAGCAATATGTGGGTACATCTACTTAATTTAATGATACTGTTAATGCTTATGATAAGGATAAGAACTATGATATATTACTGAAAAATAGGCCTTAGTCTTATGTGACAATTATCATGAGATATTTCTATGTTAACATGAAATATTAAGCAATTCACCCCTAAGCGTGAATTAGTTTTAACTTTTTAAATCTAACATTGTAATTACTTATTTATATATGAAAAAGATTTTTGCATCATTAGTTATTGTTTTTTTACTTGTTCAAATAACCCAAGCACAAGTAATTACTTGTGTTCCATGTGATCAGTTAGGTATGTCTGTAAATGTTGGTTCTCGTGAATCCTCTATTAGTATTTATCATTCTGGTCAATATATGACTCACCCACGATCAGAAAATAATTTCAATTGGGAGTTTTCAGATCAACAAGGCAATATTCTAAATCAACTAAATATAGTGGATGATGCATTTGCAAATTTTGACATAGATTGGTCAATTACTGATACAATAAATGTTAAAGTGCATCTAGTAAATGATTCTGCTAATATGGATAACTGGTATATTAATCAAGGTTTGCCTCTTACTGGTGCGTCAATTAATTGTCTTTTTGAAGATCAACTATATTGGAAGATAGATACATACCCAACAGGGACACCATATGGAAGTTGGACATTTATTCATAATAATACTGGCGTTGATTATAACGAAACAGCTGGTATTGAAGAATTAAAAAGATCCGTCATCATGGATAATAAAATATATGATATCTTCGGCAGGGAGTTGAAAGAAGTACCTATTGGACAAATCTATATTCGGAATAGAAAAAAATTCATCAAGCTCAATTAATATAGCGAAATATTCTTACGTTTTGCTAACAAAATAGAGGTCCGAACGAGTAAATTTTGTTGCTAGAAAGCCTCAATGAATGTAGCAAGAAACTCAAATAGCTTGTCCGGTTTCTAGGATGATAAGAACTTGCGGATTTCATTAAATTGTTTCCGTTTATTCTTAACTGTTTTTAACAATCAATCATACAATTTTGATTATCTATTGAATCACCAAAGTCTTAGTACCTACTACATAATCCCCTCGTAAAACATTTACTGTGTAAAGCCCTGATGGTAACATAGAGATATCTAGTCTTTGAACGTTACTCTGGAAATCATCCTCAAGTACTAGCTCCCCTAAGGGATTTTTAATAGACATATGCATATTATAAATGTCCGAATAGTCAATCTCAACATACACATATTCGATGGCTGGATTAGGGAACAAACCAATAGGAGAAAATATTTTCAAAGGCTCGTCAACATTTGAAATTATGCATTCTCCAATCATATTTTCGTCCATCCAATCCAATCGAACTTGCAACCACAATTTTAGGTATCTAATTTCATCTTCATATGTTTCCCCTACATAATAATTGGGCCAAACATAGTTTCCTAACGTATTCCATCGATCAAAATTTCGACTAGGAGCATCCCCCATATCTAACAGTCTATCATCAATTATTTGCATCAAACTGTCAGTATGAAGAGGCCCATTTCGAAGTTGGTTCCATCGACAATTTATCCGATTGGATACGTCTGGGATATTGGTAAGTTTCTTTACCCAAAACGGGTGATAATAATCACAAGTGCCTTGAAATTCAAAGGACCATCCTTGAGGATTGGGTGAACATGCAAAATCAAAATTACCAAAGCCTAAATTAAAATCCCAAAGCGGTCCGAAATGAAT
>CAJWLP010000071.1 GCA_913043145.1 uncultured Bacteroidota bacterium | reverse complement strand
TACTTCCTTGGTCAATCCTTAGATAAGGAAGTATTTCTAAAAGAGAGACATCGAGTTTAATCACGCCATCTACTTCAGTAACTTTTTTTTTGTCCGATAAATAAATCTGGTAAATTTTGTTTGCAATACTAACTTCAATATAATTTGCATGTATTGACTCCAAGAAAACATTGCTATCAATTTTATCTCCAGGACTAAATATATTTTTATCAACTTTTTTATTAATAAAATTAAGTATTATGTATCCTTGATCAGGCTTATTTTTCATTGAAACAATTCCTGCAAGTTCAACTCCTAAGTCTTTAAATAAAATTTCTTTTTCTACTGATGAGTTAGACTCTAAATTATCATCAAATAAATTATTAAATTTCGTATCTATGACTTGATTATTAAACGATATATCAAATACCTCTTCATTTTGTATATTTGAGGTAAGATTGTTATTAAATGAAATAATCAAAAAATATAAGGTTATTGGAATTATTAAGTAACTTAATATTTTGAAAATGTTGTCGAAAGTCATGTTACTCATAGTATTCATTAATATTTAATTTTATAATAATTTCTGTAACTTAAGTGATAATTATCACATTTCTTCTGAGGTCAGTCAACTTGCTGTAGAATGATAGTATATTGATGAAAATTAATCTTTTCTTGAGCGGTGATATTAGTATAGTTTTTTGAAATTATGAAGAATTACAAGCTTATATTAATTTTTGTCGTGGTTTTATTTGCCGCGACTGCATGTGGTGGTGGTAGCGGAACATCTTCAATTCAGGGAATGGGATCACCTGAGAGACTTGAATAATGAAAAAATTAACTTTTGCCTATCTTCTATGTATTCTTTTCTTTATCTCCCCGAGTGCTTATTCTATAACTGAGCCTGGTGGAGCGTATGCAACTGATAAATCAAATCGCTCGACACCAAGAGTCTATACCTTAGCGTTTCAACCAGGGCAATTGTGGGATTATCTTTTATGTGTTTCTAAAAGTGGAAAAGAAAACCATCCTAACGCTAATTGGATTGCTATGATTGATAATAATGCATGCCTAAATAAATCAGGTTTTACAACCAGCATTGACCCTGATGCCGGGAATGTTCCAGAGTATGCAAAGTTTTATAATAGTTCAACACGCGCCGATAATAATTCAGACCAAATTATTAGAGGCTGGAAAATAAATAAAAATGGCAACTATTTGTTATCAAAGGCCACATTTAAAACTGATCCTACTACTGCAAATCCAAATGGAGAATGGGATTTATATTACGATATTATTGAGCAGGCGGGCGATGAAGTAGGGGATCAAAAAGGGTTTATGTCTTCTACAGTGGGAGCCGATGGTAATACAGATATTAATATGGCTATCTCTGCTGGTGTAAAAAATTATCAGTTAGAGTCTGCAAAACATAGCTCAGGTTTGTCATATGATCCTAATTACTTAATTACCATGAGATTAAATGCTGAATTAGTACCAAATGCCGGAGTGTCAACGTTAAAAAGTGCTCAGGGAACAAGTCTTACTTGTGCTCAATTAGGTTTTGCTGCGGGTTCAAGTGTAACAGATCCGTTGACTGCTTCATGTGGAAGTTCAACGTCTGATTACTTACCTGCTGGTGAGGTGGCAAGAGGAATGGATGTAAAGTTTAAATTTAATTTTGATGGAGATTATGCAAATATTAATACTCAGTATTGGTCGATGGCAACTGGGACTGACACTAAAGTTTTAGAAAGTACAGCATGTTATGATTTGAATAACACAACGAAAATTGCTTTCGAATATGATCTATATGAAAAAGATTCAGGTGCAAAAATATCTTTTAATGGGCCTTTTCAATTTACACGATCGTGGAATAATGACACTGGTGCGGACGATGGTAAGAGAGGATATTTCAGCCACTGGGGTGCATATGTTAATGGAGACTATTTAGAAACAGATGATCGAATAAAAAAATCAGATGGAACAGAATATACAATCAAAGCATCCAGCGGAAAAATGTGGATTAAAAAAGCAAACACTAAGACATTTAATAGCGCAGACTCTATATTTGATACTAATTCATGTACGGTTGATAACACTGCTGGGTCATGTTCAAAATTTCAGAGGTACCTTTATATTCAAAATAAGGGTGGGAATTGGGTCGATGTATATATAAAACTCGATGGATCTACCCCAAAATATTACTCTGTGAGAGGAGTTACGGGTTTTCTTGCGAAGGATGCGGTTTTAAATGATGGCTCTTCTGACTCGGTCGTTAGTCAAGGTGATTATTTAATAAATAAAGAAGATTGGATGCACTATAGTTTGACATCTATTCCGACAGCTGCTGCACCAACAACTGCCACAGGAGTTTATTATACTAATGATCAAGTTAGTTATGATACTTTTGCTGCAGATACTGGCCAGTCAACTGAAGTAACTCTTACATGTTATCGATATTGCCCAAAACCATCAGCAACAGTAGGCGGAAGTCTTGCTCAAGGATTTTCTTTCGCTGCATTTGAAGGAAGAAATACATATTCTCATGAAACTCCATCTGGTGGAGGATCTGGTAAAATTTACAAGTTTAAAAAAGATGATATGTCTCTTTACCTAAGTGAAGGGGGAACAGATTACTTAATAGGTCCAGCTTATACTCCAGTGAAAGATTCAAACGGTAATTATAATTACAAATATTGGTGGGTTGATGCTGCGTTTGTGATTGGAACAAAAAGTGACTGGAGTGATTTATACACTACAGATAAGCTTTTTGCTTGGCAAATGTCAGATGCGCCTTGGGGTTCATTGCTTATGGCTATGAAGGATGGTACGCCTGTTTCGATCGATCCTCCAAAGCGTTTTCCTTATACTCATACGACTGCGAATGATAGAAATAACTCGAGCACAAATGATGGCAAGGTTTACAATTTTGAATATTCGGGAGAAGGAAATTTATGGGGGTGGGGATATACAACTGATGCATCTGGAATGTCAATGCCATCTCTAATAATGAGAGATGGAACTGAAGTTGATGTTGATGGCGATGGAACCACTGATCATGTGCTACTTGGTAAACGACTTGAAAATAGACTTCCAACTGTTGATGCTTCAAATTGCTCATCTTTGAGTTTAGATAATCTAGAAACTACGCATCCTCTACCAGATCCACCATCTACGTCAGTTATTAGTTCTAAAATTACTCACTCAGCAGGTGATGAGTTTGATTTATCATTGTTATCTCCTGAAGCGTGTTACATCGATGGTGTTCGACAGACTGCTAACTCACCTTGTAACTAATTTCGTGGTGCCCCTAAACGGACTTGAACCGCTAACCTATTGATTACAAATCAATTGCTC
>CAJWLP010000070.1 GCA_913043145.1 uncultured Bacteroidota bacterium | reverse complement strand
ATGGCAACATGCTGTTTTGTAAAGTTATCTTTGCAATCACAAACTTCCCAATATTCGTAGTTGACGCCTATCTTTTCGAGTTCGTTTATCAAAACTTTCAGGTCATCTTTACCACCAACTTCTGTTAGTGTTAAGATGTCAGCATTAATTTTTTTAATAAATTGTGCCACGTTTGCAGATGCTTCTTCAAATTTGGCTGTACGATTATCTTCGTTTTTCCAAAAATTTTGTACTTTTTTAGATTCACGTTTTATGTCAAATTGCTTACCAAACTTCATGTGAACCCTTGATTTGTTAAGGAATTCACTATTAAAAGTAGCAATAGTTAGTTTTTGTGCCGCTACAATTTTTGGTACTAAGAGCAGATAGAAAACAATAGAAGTGAATTTTAACATCCTATAAATTAAGCTGTAAATATTTGTCTTATTCATTTTTTATTTAATCATGATATTTCCATTAAAAGAGCATATTTAGTGAAACATTTTGAACTATCAAATGATGTTATTCATATATTCTTTAACCTATAATGAAATATACTTTTTGGTTTAAGGTTAGTTTTTGTTAATTTAAATTTTTAATCGTTGATGAGCAAATTTACTAATAAGTAAAAACTTGCATTAACTAGCTAAACTTTCCACTCATCAAAAGTATTAGGCGTCATATAAAAGAAATTATTATTCATCGGATTTTATGTTAAATCAAAAACAAAATATGAAATTGGATCCTTCAAATAGTTAATTTAAATTATAATGTTTTAGATTAAATAAATCAGGGTAAATATCGAAAAAAGTATTTTCAGATTCCTTGTAAACTTTACCTTTCAAAACAATATGTTGATTTAACGAGGAGCTTAACTTTAATTGCAATGTGATAATTTTTTGATTGAGGTAATAGGATAGTGTTGTGAGCTTTTGATCGTTTACTTTCCAGCATAAATTAGATTGACTTTCATGGAGCTTTATAAGTTTATTGAAATCACGAAGACTACCAATATTGGAAAAATTTTGTTCTTTCATTGCATCTAATACTATTTTATTTTGTGATGAAAGAACAAAGTGAATTTCTCCAATATTATGTTTATTGATTATTCCTTTAATAGATTTCAACATAGATGAATCATAAGGAATTGATATACCAAGACTAGTAAGAAAGAAATTGCTTCCTTGATATTCATTATTGATAACGGATTCAAGACAATCCGTCGGGCACAGAAAGAATAGTTTAGGAATCAAATTTAAATTGTTTGATTAATTTTCAAATGGAAATGATGAATGATGAACATCAATCTTTAATTCACTTTCAATCAGTTTGTAACCAAAAGTATATTCTACTTTTGCTTCATTTCCATCAAGATCAGTAAAAAAGTAATTTCCCATTGAAATCGCTCTTTTTTCTTCCAATATAAATCCTGTATTTTCAAATCTTACTTTAAACCAAGGTTGAATTGCAAAACCCTTGTCTTCATCACAAACTCTATCCTCGCCTGCAATAAAATATGATAATGACTCCAGTTTAGTAGGTCTAAATTGCTCTTTTTCACACTTGGTTGGTTTAAATAGTACATTTCCAGCCTCGAAAGCATATCGATCGTCTAAAAACTTACTCGCAAATGCTATACATTCTTTTCTATCTTCTTTTAATGCTCCAATTTTCACAACACCATTTCCCCACTCTTGCTGTACTTTTAATACTTGTTCTTTAGTTATCATTTTTATAAATTTTAGTTAAATATGTATTTACAAAATTAATTAATACATCTAACTATTGCAACTATGTTGCAATAGTGATTTATTTACACTTTGAATAAACAATATGACTGAGAGACTGAATTTGTTTATAATAGGTAAAAGTGATTATAACTCATCTATTTTAATTTAGAAGTCTATAAGATAATTTGAATTATTTAATTAAAATTGTGTAACAAAGCGTTGTAATAAAAACATGATTAAAAAATTATACTACATCATACCTATATTTTTTCTAATATGCATTTTTTCTAGTTGTTCAGATAAAGAATCGGATACAGAAGTTTTAGTACCTTCGATAGAAGTGCCCGACGGATATTCTCTGGTTTGGTCAGACGAGTTTAACTCAACCTCAATAAATGCTTCCAATTGGAATTACGAAATAGGTGACGGAACTGATTTCGGGCTTAAAGCTGGATGGGGAAATAATGAATTACAATTGTATACTAGCAATTCTGAAAATTCTGGAATTGTTAATGATGCTGATGCTAGCTCTCTTTTTATTAAAGCCAAAAGTGATGGTTTAGGTGGCTTTAGTTCAGCTAAACTAACTACTAACAAGTTAATAAGCGTGCGTTTTGGTCGTGTAGAAGTTAGGGCTAAAATGCCCACAGGACAAGGAATATGGCCAGCAATATGGATGCTAGGAGACAATGTTGATCAAATTGATTGGCCAGGATGTGGTGAAATTGATTTAGCAGAAGTAATTGGTAACCAACCCAGCAAAATGTATTCTACAGTTCACTATACTGACAAGGATAATTCTCATACAGAAGTTCAGGAGAGCTATGAATTGATTGATGGTACATTCAATGACGCCTATCATGTGTTTAGTTTAGACTGGACACCTGAGAAACTTACATTCACGGTTGATGGTAATCAAGTGTCTCAAGTTCTTATAGAATCTGATATGAAAGAATTTTTAAGAAGTTTTTATTTGGTTCTTAATCTTGCCGTGGGTGGAAATTGGCCAGGGTCTCCAGATGCTAGTACCGATTTTCCTCAAACAATGTATGTAGATTATGTACGTGTTTTTGAAAAAAATGGATTCGAGCCACCAATTGCACCTGTTTTGAATATAGAAGAAGAAATAATAGGTCAAGATATTGATTCTAACATTGTATACTATGCAATAAAAGGGGATTTTCTTAGTGTTCTTGGAGATGCTAGTATTGTTGTATACGGTGGAGGAGGAGAGCCTAGTGTAGGTGCATCTAAATTTGCTATAGATGGAGACCATAGTATGGAATTTGAATATCCCGGAGATAGTTGGGGTGGGGGTTATATTGAACTTAAAAATACTGTAGATTTAAGTAATTATAGCATGGTCAAATTTTCACTGAATAAAGCAGTGCCAATAACTAATGCAGAAATAAAATTAGAAAGTCCATCAACAGATTTCTTCGTATATCTTAAAGATTATTCTGGCATTGATGTTGGGGAAGGATTCACGGAGTACAGTATACTATTGAGTGATTTCATAGGATTAGATCTTTCCGAAATTTCTATTCCATTTTCTATGTGGAATACTCAAGATATTGATGATAATTTTGTTGGGGGAACTGTATTAATTGATAATTTATACTTTAGTAATTAGCTATTTTTCAACTTCTTTTGTCCAAAATACCCATTTTAAATA
>CAJWLP010000069.1 GCA_913043145.1 uncultured Bacteroidota bacterium | reverse complement strand
TTCCTATATTTTGAATTGTATTTTCTGAAAGAAAATAGTATGTTATTTCTTCATCTCCTTCATTTCCAACTTGATCAATAATTTTCAATGTGGTTTTAATATAACCGTCCTTTAAACCGGAAAAATCGATATTTTTTAATGTATTTGAAATGGAATCTAAAGAGCCTGTAAAATATTTTACATTATTATCTTGATTTCTTACACTTTTCTTAATGTCATTGTTTAAATCAAGCGTAGATCCGGAGCTGTTAATGTTTGAAACACCATAGGAATAAGTTCCACCCACATCTTGACTTTCAACCACTACTTCAATTACAAAATCGTCTAAACTAGATGTTCCTTCGTTTTGTAAATTTGATTTTGAATAATATGCTTTTGGATAGACTACATCTTTACTGTAAAAAGTAGTTTTAGTAGCAATCAAATTAGATTCACTATCAGTTAATTGTACTGTTAAATTAACTTCTCCATCAAGTATTCCAGTTGTATCTAAATTCTCAATAATATTTTCGTTTGAATCTAATATGCCCTCAGATTTAACAACTGCTCCTCCTCCAAATCTAGAATATATAGTAGCAACATAATTTAAATCTGCACAAGGTGTACATGAAATTTTAGCTTTTATTGAATCAACATTTCCAGCATTAATTACTTTATTAATAATTTCAATTTCTAAAGGTTCCTCTAATTCAACGTCGGATTCAATAATATCAAAGCGTACATATTCTTCAAAATTATAACTTCTAGTATTACCCACTTTATCTATAACTACAATATCAGAAATACCCCAAACACCTGGAGCAGATCCCTGTGGAAGTACAAGATCAAATCTGTAATTTTTCCAATTCGAATTTAATTCTGGAGATGTGTTGGTTAAATCTAAATCTGGATGGTTCATTGTTCCATTTCCGGTTTGATATCCCGTCTTTTTTCCTTGAGGGTCTCTTAAAGTTAAATTAACTATATATACTCCAGCTTCATGCCCTTCAAAATCAGATAAATCTCTCGCATTTAAGTTTATATCAACTCTAGTTTCTCCATTTGGAGCTTTTGGATTTGTTGGTTCCGCAATTACAGAAATATTATTTAAATCAATTTCAGGTTTAATTATATCAGGGTATTTTGTTTCAATGTAAATACTATCTCTAATAGCAACAAATTCACTTACATCGTCATTATAATTAAAATTTTCAGGATCATTTACAAAAGTTACATTAGATTGATTTCCTGCTTCATCAAAAACATAGTATTGAACAAATCCATAATAACCGTTTGGAAAATAATCTTCAATAAATAACATCCCGTTCATTTTTTTTATTTCAGATTCTTGATCATCTGGGTTGGTAGTCATTTCCATGTAGTAAGTTTCAGCTTGATCTGGATTAGGTAAATCAATTCTAACATTTGCATTCCCTCCGACTATTTTATTAATTTCTTTCCATTCAGCATTAAAATCAATCACTTGACCTTCTTTTCCATTAGAATCAATTGTTGCATTAAAATTTTGATCGTATATAAATTTACCATCTTTGAGTTCAGCTGAATAACTTAAAAATTCTGGAGGAGTGATATCTTCATTTGGACTTTCTACAAACAACTTGGCTCCTACTGTAGAAGTGTTTTCATATCTCGTATTGCCAACCTGATCAGTTATTGATATTGAACTCATATTCCAATACCCTGATTTCGCAAATTTACTTAATGTTGATGAACCTATTAAAATAGAATCAAGTGAACCGTTTTTTGGATATAATCGTATGTCAAAATTAGTGCCTATTGAAGAATTAAAACGTGTGTATGCTACAGAACCTCCATCAATGCTAGGATCAGTTGATTCTAAAGTTATCTCCATAGTAACAACTTTATCATCTTCAGGACCACCCTCTACTTTTAAATCAAGTTCTATAATTTTACCAGGAAAAGTATAATCAGGGTATAAATTATAAACAGTAAAAGTTAGATCTTCTCTAATAATTGATACATATCTTGTACCATGCATAATTCTGTCTCTAATAAACTCATATTTTTTTTGAGATACATTAATTAATCTATCTGGATTTGTTAGATAAATTGCAATAGATTCCGCCATGTCCTCATTAGGATTTTTTAAATGACCATATGCCGAAACAAATTCTGTTGTATTTGTAGTTGACCAACCACTTGCTGAAGTGGGATCTAAAAACCATCCTCCTAAATCAGCCCAATCGTCCTTAGTAGTTTGATCAAAAGTATATTCCCAAAGAAAATGAGCTTTTTCGTGTAATATTAACCTTCGTGTGTCAGTTAAATTTCCAGATACGAATGCTTTACTCATAAATTCCATAGTCTTCATACTTGTCCAAGCTATTCCAGCAGCTTGACGATATGCTGGTACTGGATGATCCTGACCATCAATTCTTCTTACTAAATACTTGAGTCCATCTTGTTTGTGAAAACCTTCAGGTAATTCTTCAAACATTGCCAATATTTCTAATTTTTCAGAAGCATAAAATTCTTGAAAATTTGATTTTGTTTCACCCATTAATTCTTGAGTAAAATCGTTAGATTTTAAAAATTCAATCCCAAATCTTTCTCTTGCCAACCAACTAACCATATTCTCATCACTAGCGAAATCTGTTATAAAATTTACCACTGTGTGATAAAGTCTTTTAGAAAAGAATTTTCCTCTAATACCGTCTAATTTTACAATTTGCGGATTAGCATAAGTAAATGCACTCTGACTTACAGTTGCATATTTAATACCTTCTTTGGTTTCTATAGAAATATCTTCATAAATTTCATCCTCTGAAAGATAAAAAACACCTCTTACATTCTCTCCCGTTTCATAGTTTAAAATAGTACCTTCTCCGTAAGGATTATAAGGTAAATTTGAAAACATTTTATACAGCCTGTATGCGTCTTCTTTTGACCATATTTCAACATCATCTGAAAGAACAATACCATATTCAGTTCTCAATTTTACCGCAGAAAATCCAGTTGGAACAGAAACTGTATCATTAAGTACAATAATTTTTGTTGGTTCACTTGAATAAGATTGCGTTGAATGACCCGCAGCAGATCCATCATCTCTCCAGTTGTAAGTAAAATCACCACCAGTCATTTCAGTAAGTGCGAAAGTTACCGCAATATCATTAGGAATGGTAACAACTTTTTGAGATGGATAAGTGTAACCCGTTGCATCTAATTTTATTGACCATTCACCATTACCTAAATTAAATTTTGCTGAATTTGGATTATCAGAGTAATTTATCCATTTTTTTATTAAATTATCAGAACTTTTTGTTGCAATAACTAAAATTGAATCACCTTCTTTAATATTTTCTACCTTAACAGTAAAGTTTTGAGAATATAGGCTAAAAACAGAGAAAGAGATTAGAAAACTGAATAATAAATTTTTCATATATATACAAGATAACTATTACTTTTAAATATAATGTAAAAAGTAGTTCTATTTAAATCTATTTTAAAATTTAACAGTT
>CAJWLP010000068.1 GCA_913043145.1 uncultured Bacteroidota bacterium | reverse complement strand
GAGCCTCTTTATACTCAACTATATCAGAATCTGGCACAATTACCTCAGCATCCGTATGACTTCTTAAGTGATTTATTAATACTGTGTTATATGCTCCTCCTCCCGTTACATAAACTCTTTTGCTGCTTGAATCACCACCAGACAAATCTTCAATAGTGTTAGAAATCTGAAATACAATGTGGTCAACCAATGTTTTCATTTTATCCTCCTTATTTGCATCACTGCGTCTAACAACAGGCCAGAAATTGGAACTAATCCATTCTCTTCCAAGAGACTTGGGATTTTCATAGGTGTAAAATTCAATGTCATTTAATTCAGATAGTAAATCATAATCAATAGAACCACGCTCTGCAATTGCTCCATCTTTATCATATTCTTGATCAAATTCACGAGCAATTCTGTTTAATACAATATTACATGGGCTTACATCAAAAGCCTGCTGCTCTTTGCTTGAAGAGATATTGGCAAATCCACCAAGATTAAGACACATGTCATACTCCCCAAATAAATAATCATCTGCAATACCCACTAGTGGTGCACCCTCTCCACCCAAAATAACATCAATCGCTCTAAAGTTAGTAACGGTTGGTATTCCTGTAATGGCATAGATGCTATTTCCATCTCCGATTTGAACGGAAAGATTATTCTCTGGCTGATGAAAAACTGTATGACCATGAGAAGAAATTAAATCTGCTTGTAGATCATTTTCTGAAAGAAAATTATTAATACACTCACCAATATATTGACCGTAAAAACGATCTGTTCTGTAAAATATTAATGAATTTTGATGTCTTAATTTAGACAATCTCAGTCGCCATTTTTCTTCATATCGGATGGTAACAGAGGCATTGATATCATAATGCCATTTACCTTGTTCTACTTCCTCTAATGTGACATGAGCAAGATCTAATCCATCCATCGATGTGCCAGACATTACTCCAACAATGTTATACTTATTCATAAAGCTATTCTATTTTCTGATAATTTACTTCGCCTCTATAATATTAGCAAACAAAATTAAGACTTATTGACTCAAGAATAAAAAAAAGCTTCAATCGTAATACGTTGATTATTGTAAATTTGACTCCATATGAAAAGAGGGTTAATTTTTTTGATATTCACATGCATATTAATTACTGGTATTTGCCAAACCCAAACTAATCAAAAGCTAAAATGGAAATATGGTATTGCTGGCGGAATTGCTTTACCTCAGTTACCTGATTATTTTGACCCTAAAATAGGTTGGAATGGTCAACTATTTTCCTCCTATTCTTCTAAAAATAAATCTGTATTTTCCTCATTAGGAATAAGAAACCTCCAGTATAATAATGCAGAAATTTTTACCTCTGTAACTGCCAAAGATTTGTTTTTTAATATCGGTTTAAAATCCAATTTTGGGAAATTATCCAAAACAAATTTGATGATTAGCTACTCACCGTCCTATGTACTAAATTCAACTAAAACATATAACGGAATGGATAAACAGGTACCTAAAATTACTTCCATAATCAAAGAATACGATAACATCATCAGTCATTCTTTAGCAATTGGAATAGAATTAGAATTAACCGAATATTCAAGTCTTATAGTTAAGTATCAAAAGCCATTAAAATCCAGTCAAAAACAACAGTTTATTGATGTATTGCCGCCATTACTCAATGTATCATACTCCATTAATTTCAACACATTTGTTTCTAAAACAGATCCCAAGCAGCTGATGATTTCATCCCTTTTAGCACTCCAAAAGGATACACTTTACGTTATCGATAGAAGTTGTAAAGAAAAAATCACGAAAAGTCAATTAGACTCAATATGGACTAAGAACTTCACCTTCTCTAATTATCGTATCATTGATGACCATGAAATTTCAACCATCCAAAAGCGTCAAAGCAGTATTCATTTTGCTGTTTTTGGCAACTACTATGCAGGAACTGGTGAACCCAATAGTAGCGGGATCTACCTTTTGGATAAAAATTTGAAAAATGTAGAATATCCCTACCCTTCTTTCACAAGAATCACAGGAAGCACCATTAAGTGTTTTGGTTCATCGGAGAGTATTGCTGTTGGTATTCTCACGTTTAGTAATCGATTAAGTAAAAAACTTAACTAAAATTATACCCTTTTATCTAAGCCATAAAACTATTTTTGAACTATGAAAAAATTAACCATTGTTACTCTAATACTTATTCTCATTCAAGGAAAAAGTGAAGCACAACACAGCCATGCTCATCTTGCTACAGAAATTGATAGTGTGTCCTACGCTGTCGGAATGAATATTGCCAATAGTCTGAAATCTGGTGGAATTGACACACTTAATTTTGTGGTATTTGCCGAAGCTGTAAAAGATGTTCTTATATATAATCATGCAAATATGGAAGGACAGCTATCGAATACCGTTATCAATGACTATGTTTCAAAAGCTAAGGCAGCTAAAATGGAATTAATGACTGCTGAAGGCAGAGCATTTCTAGCTCAAAATGCCACGAAAGAAGGAGTAATCTCACTACCTAGTGGACTACAATACAAAGTAATTAATAAAGGTAATGGAGCTATTCCTATCGATGGTCAAACTGTAAAAACACATTACAGAGGAACACTCATAAACGGAAAACAATTTGACAGTAGTTACGATCGTGGGCAACCTGCAACTTTTGGTGTAAATCAAGTAATTGCTGGGTGGACAGAGGCATTAAAACTCATGCCGATAGGTAGTAAATGGGAGCTTTACATACCACACAATCTTGCTTATGGTGAAAGAGCGATGGGAAAAAATATTCCTGCATATTCTACGCTGATTTTTACAATTGAATTATTAGAGATAGTAAAATAACTTTTAATAAAACGTATTTTTTTCTATCAATATTGATGCGATCTTTTTCTTGAGAGATATCGTATTTAAAATAGGGTATTTTGTAAACCTTTTCAATCCCATATGCATCATCACTACCATGTCATCTTCAGCTAATTCTGCTAGTAAATATTTTCCTGAGAGGTATGTTTTTTCCATTGCCTCATTAACATAACATTTTGTAATATTTATCTCTCTCTCATGTGATTCGACTCCTGATTTATTCACTAATTTTCCAGTTCTTAATACCGTGCTTTCAGCTGTAAAAACTTGTATAAGCATATCAGCTAAATTCATCAGAATCTCTTGCTTATTTTCTAACTCTAACATGTATTTTTTTGCTGCTGCTCCAGCTAACATTAAAATTGCTTTTTTTGCCTGAACAACTGACTTCCTTTCTTGATAAAGAACTTCATCTTGTTCATATTCAAAATCAGGAATTTCCATCAATTCATCTTGAATTTTCATAGCGGGTCCCATCAAATCAATTTTTCCTTTCATTGCTTTTTTTAAAATTTGACCAACAGCAAGCATTCTGTTTATCTCGTTAGTTCCTTCAAAAATTCGATTGATTCTGGCATCTCTATACATGCTAGCCACAGGATACTCCTCGGAATAACCTGTTCCTCCAAAAATTTGTACGGCTTCATCGATCACAAAATCCAACGACTCTGACCCCAAGACCTTTAGTAATGCACATTCTACGCTGTACTCTTCTGCTGCTATCAATTTTGATTGAGGTTTTGCCATTCCATCAGATACCAAAAAAGAAATTTTATCTTGTATTAAACCAGATACACGATAAGTTGCACTTTCAGTAGCATAGGTATAAATAGCCATATCTG
>CAJWLP010000067.1 GCA_913043145.1 uncultured Bacteroidota bacterium | reverse complement strand
AAAGCGCTTGGATACTGTTTTGTTATTACAATTTCATTCGGATTAATATCTAATTTGGATGGCCAATCAGCAGTCTCAGTACCCTCGATAAAGCAACTCAAGACAGGAAGTTTTTCATAGAATATTCCTCCATTTTTTCCATCTTTTTGATAACTGACATTGGTGTAAATAATTGGAATATTTTTTTCTCTACCTTTATTGCGAATCCGAATTGCAGATAAGAGTACATCTTCAACATCTGCGAATAAAGGAGAACTCTTGTCAAAATACGCAGCAACAAAATCAACCAATATTATTGCAAGATTTTTTCCAAAACCGAGTTTTTTATTGAACACAGATTTATAATTTTGATCTAAGTCTTTATTCATTTTTACTTTAAGTTGTATATTCAGATATTCTAAATTATTAAAATTGATTTCAATAAACGACATTGATATTACTTTAATATATTCTAAATACACAAAAATAATCTCAAATAGATATTTTTTAAATTACTAATATCCAATTTCTCATAGCATAAAAATTATGGATCAATCAGAAGTTATAGCGATTACACTTATTTTTTATCAAGTACTTTTGATTTCAATTGGTATTTGGGCATCAAAAAAAATAAAAAATAATACAGATTTCCTTCTAGGAGGCAGGCAACTCGGAGCATGGGTTGCTGGTTTATCTTATGCGGCAAGCACATCTTCGGCATGGGTACTTCTTGGTTTTAGCGGCTTTGTTTTTTCTTATGGATATTCAGCATTATGGATGATGCCAGGTATTTGGATTGGTTACATCATAATGTGGTTAAATCTTGGACCAACTATTCGGATACAATCTAGTAAGAATAAATGGGTAACACCAACAGATTTCATTAGTGCGAACGTTAATTCAAGTAAGAAAAAAAATATCGCTATTCTCGCTGCTTTTTTGATCACATTTTGCTTTATATTTTATATCGCTGCTCAATTTGATGCAGCAGCGAATGCTTTTTCTAGTAATTTTGATATTTCTCTTGGATCAAGTTTGCTTTTGGGCGCCTTAATTATTTTAATTTATTGTTTGTTGGGTGGTTTCTGGGCGGCTAGCCTAACCGATACAATGCAAGCAATAGTCATGGTGTGTGCAGCAATTTCTGTATCTGCAGTTACTTACATTGAAGCTGGTGGCTATGAAATTATAATAAATACTTTGAAGTCATATGATAAGAATTATACAGATTGGTTTGGTGGATATACGGGTTTCATCTTGATTGGATTTCTTGCTGGTGTTATTGGGATAGGAAGCGGAACATTTGGTCAGCCTCACCTACTGGCAAGGCTTATGGCCGTAAGAGGTGAAAAAGAACTAAAAACAGGATTTAAAATTGCTTTTTTTTGGGTAATTATTATTTATTGTGCTATGGCAATTTTAGGTCTTTCAGCAAAAAGTCTTGTTACTGAGGTTAATTCAGGAGAACAGATATTTTATATAATGGCGGAAAATTTACTTCCACCTATTTTAGCGGGAATTGTTATCGCCTCTATATTATCTGCTGTAATGTCAACTGTGGATTCGCTTCTTCTCGCATCCTCCTCGGCAATTTCTCATGACCTGCAGTTATATAAATTCTTTAAATTAGATAAATTAATAATCTCAAGAATTGTAATGACCGCCATTGTTTTTCTCTCAACTATACTTGCATGGATGATCCCAGATAGTATTTTCAATAGAGTGCTGTTTGCATGGAGTGCATTAGGTGCTGCATTCGGAGCGATAGTTATAGCCAGAGTATTCGGCTTTGAGCCATCATACAAGGCAAGGATATGGAGCATCTTAACAGGCTTCTTAAGCACGGTGATATTCTATACCTTTGGAAATATCAAGCCAGGCACAGGTAACAATTCGATATATGAATCTTTGGCTTATTTAGGAAATCTTCCAGGAGATCCATTTGAGAGATTAGTGCCATTCATCTTGTCATGCTCTGTTATTTTCTTATTTTCTAGAAAAAAGTAGTCAAGTGTTTTAAAAAATGATATTTAATTTAATGCTAATTAATTTTTCACAAAATCCCTGTATTTTCCAAGAAAAAGCAAAGGAAGAGCCCCAATTATAAATAATACTGCTGAGATCTTTAACACCGTGTCGTAACTTCCTGTCGCAGAATAAGATCTAGCAAAAACCCATGGACCGAAACCTGAACCAATTGCAAAAAAACCGTAGATTAATCCATAAATAGATGAATAGTTCAGTTGTCCAAAATATCGGGACACAAGATATGCCATCAAATCATACTCAACTCCAGCAGCTAAACCTAATAAGAACATTGAAAAAAAAGCTATCGTCAGAGATAAATCAGGTTGCACCATCAGAAATAATGAAAGCGCCGGCAAACTAAGAATTATTGCAGCGACTGCTGGCGCCCAAAAATAATCCAGTAAATAACCGCCTAAAACCCTTCCAACAATAACTGACGGGAATCCAACAAAGCTTGCAAGAGCTATGGCTTCTGATGTTAAGAAACCCTTAGAACTAAACATAGCTTCCAGATTGGGTATAGGCCCTCCAACTGCAAATGAAACCGGAAGAAAACAAAATCCTATTAACCAAAAACGCCAATCAGTCAATGCCTCAGAAGCAGTCATACCTCCAAGAACGTTGATCTCACTTTTTTCTTTTTTGTCATTATCAAAAGCTAAGTCATCATCTGTCGCCTCATAAAGCAGAAACCAAGCAACAGGAAAAGCAATCAATAATGGCAATAAACCAACACCAATATATGCGAATCGCCACCCAAATTGCTCTATTAATGTAGCCGCAAATATTTTTGCTAGAGGTCCAAATAACCCAGTACCAATTAGTGACATTCCTAATGCCAGTCCCCTTCTTTTCATAAACCAACTATTTACTGCTCGTGTCCATGTTACAGGGAGTGTTCCTGCACCTGTTACTGCGATAGATATCCAACAAAAAAGATAGATACTCATGGATCCATCATTCAAAGAAAAGCTCATCATTGCTAGCGAAAATAGAGGTATAGATGTTAGAACAACTTTTCTTACACCATATTTATCTGCCATGAATCCTGCTACTGGACTCATAATCAGAGCTCCTAATATTAATATGGGCAAACCCCTCATAATTTGCTCAACAGTCCATCCAAACTCCTGCATAAAAGGAGCAACAAATACCCCTATTGTATAGAAAGGAAGAGGTGACAAACCAAAACCAATGCCCAAAGCGGATGCAAAGACAGATTTCCATCCTAAACGAAATTCGCCATAACCTACTGTCATGAACTACTCCTTAAATACATAATTAAAAAATTGGTTTAAATACGCCAAACCAAGCAACCGAAGCAATTCCAATCCAATAGAAATAAGCTAAGAATCTTCCAAAAGCCAATGATTTGGAAAGTTTGTTTTCAACCTGTGTATTTGATCCTTCTGTATCCAGTATTCTGAATAAAATTACCCACTCCTTCATAATAAATCTGAGAAGCAAACCAATAACGAGTAGTAAGGCATATATAATTGCTTTGGCTGCATACCACGATGTTGTGAAAGGCCATCCAGTAACAAGGGAATACACACCAAAACCAATCAGTAGCGGAATAATTACATATCGAAATGATTCATCTATACGAGTGTAAAGCAATCCTTTATCTGTTCCACGATGCCTAAAAGCAGTAAAAGTAATTGATAGCCAAAATGCCACAAAGATCCACATAGGCAATACCCAATTTGAACCAAGCGGGTGATAA
>CAJWLP010000066.1 GCA_913043145.1 uncultured Bacteroidota bacterium | reverse complement strand
GAAGGTTTTGATGCTTCTAAATATCAATATTGGCCGAATGCAGAACGTTATGGACGATCTATGATCAATGATTTTAATAATGGAACTGTTGCTTGGACTGATTGGAATATCCTTTTAGATGAAACAGGTGGCCCCAATCATGTTAATAACCTTTGTTTTGCTCCAATTCATGCAGATACCAGAACAGATGAATTAATTTTTACACCTAGTTATTACTATATCGGTCATTTTTCAAAATTTATTAGACCAGGGGCTAAGCGAGTAAGTACTGTTTCAAGTAGGAGTATTCTTGAGGCCACATCCTTTATCAATGATGGGGGTAAAATGGTTACTATAATTATGAATTCAACTGATAAAAGTATTAAATATAAGATGTATGTAAATTCAAAGTCGGTTGCTATGGAAATTTTACCCCATGCTATGCAGACTTTAGTCTATGAATAGTCTTTTACGACTCTAAATCCTCGTTCTTATTTTCTAATGAATCTGGGAGAATGGATTTTGTATTTGCGGTTGGTAATTCCTCTACTTTTTTTAATTTGGACATCATAATACGTGTTCTGGTGCCCACTAGATTGTCTAATTCTCTATTTGCTTCGTTTAGTTTCTTTTGAGCTTTGTCGAGCACTCCACCAAATTTACCAAATTCTGTTTTTACAGCTCCTAGAATATCCCATACTTCACTACTTCTTTTTTGAATAGCTAGCGTTTTGAATCCCATTTGAAGACTATTTAGCATAGCTGCTAGGGTAGTAGGGCCTGTGATAATAATTTTATATTCTCGTTGTAATAAAGCTACCAAATCAGGTTGTCTTACCACTTCAGCAAATAATCCTTCTACAGGTAAAAACATGATCCCAAAGTCAGTGGTATTGGGTGGGTCAATATATTTATCTCGAATATCACGTGCAAATTTTTTGATACTTTGAACTAACGCTTTATTGGCATCTAGTATTCCTTTTTTGTTGTTTTTATCATAGGCTTCTTGAAGTCTTACATAGTTTTCTTGAGGGAATTTTGCGTCAATAGGAAGGTATACCTCCTTACCGTAATCGTCTTTTCCGGGAAGTTTTATAGCAAATTCCACATGATCATTTGATCCTTGTTTAGTTTTAACATTAGCCTCATACTGTTCTGGTGCCATAATTTGATCAAGGATATTTCCCAATTGTATTTCCCCTAGAACTCCTCGTGTTTTGACATTACCCAGTACATTTTTCAAATCGCCTACATCATTGGCAAGATTTTGCATTTCACCTAATCCTTTTTGAACTGCCTCAAGGCGGTCACTTACAATCTTAAACGATTGACCAAGACGCTCTTCCAAAGTTTTGTGAAGTTTTTCATCTACAGTTTCACGCATTTTCTCGAGTTTTAATTCGGTCGATTTTACGAGTTCATCCTGTTTTAAAGTCATCGAATCAAATTTCTCTTTTTGTAAATCGTTGAATTCTTTGATGTTTTGACTAAATCTTGTGCTGAAATCTTTTAGTGACTGGTTGAGTTCCTGACGATTATCTTTAGCATTTTTATTCAACCCCTCACTAATTTGGGTTATTTTTTCTTCTAATTTTTTGGTAAGGGCATCTAACCCTTCAGTTAACTCTTTTCTATTCTCAGTCAATGAGGCTGATAGTTCTGTCCGATTTTCTTTGGATTCATTTTTTAGTTCTTTTCGAAAAATATCGATACCATTTCTGTCTTTTATTGTATTCCCTTTTATTAACACTATAATCAATAAAATTAAACAAATTGATAATAGTATAATCCCTAATATTTCCATTAAATGTTCAAGTTTTAAGTCATGAATTTAATATTAATTGTTTACAATTAACAATTTAATTATTGGCCGCCCTTTTTAATCGATCATCAATTGCTCTACCAATGCCCTTGAGTTTGATAGGCTCAATGATTATGCAGTCTGTAGGGTCTTTGTCTGCGAGTCGCATTATGGAAAAGAGTTGGTTAGCAATTTCACTGAGATCATAGTTTTTTGATAAGTAGTAAATGTTTTCAACATCATGATTATCATTTTCTTCGTAATAGAGTTTGGAGCAATTTTGAGTAGGATTTTCTTTTATGTACTCAGATATGGACTCCACAATATACAAGGGTTTTTGAGTAGCATAGTGTTTCTTTAGCTGCCCAGGTGTTTGAACTGTTTTTTGTTTAGATAGTGAAATTTGAAGTCCTGTTTGACGTGAAATATCTTCTCTTGATACCCCGCCTTCGCGTAGAATTTGAACTTTACCATTTTTTATAGATACAATAGTGCTCTCGATTCCAATTTTACAATTACCTCCATCTAGAATATAGTTGATTTCATGGCCTATTCCTTGGTTTACGTGGTTTGGAGATGTTGGACTTACGGTATTAGAAATATTTGCACTGGGGGCCGCTATGGGAAAGTTAATGCAGTTTAATAATTCCAGAGTAATTGGATGATTAGGTACTCTTAGGACTACATGTGATGATCCTGCCGTTATAACATCTGGGACAATATTACTTTTGGGTAAAAGAATACTCAATGAACCAGGCCAAAATTGACGGACAAGTTGAAGAGCTTCCTTTGGAAAATGAGTCACATATTTTTGTGCCGTTTCTAGGTTTGGGACATGAAGAATAAGTGGATTGAAGCTAGGGCGATTTTTGACACGATAGATCTCTCCTATGGAATTGATATCGAGTGCATTTCCAGCTAGTCCATAGACCGTTTCTGTGGGTATGGCAACTAATTTCCCTTGTTCAAGCAAACGAGCTGCATGAGCAACGTCATTTCCTATCATGAGGAATTTCTTTTGAGATCAAATTTGTCAATTTTATTATAAAGATGGCTTCGCTGAATATCAATTTCGGCAGATGTTTTAGCTACGTTCCAGTTATTCTTTTTCAGTTTTGCATCAATAAACATTTTTTCGGCGTAGTCTTTAAAATCTTGAAAACGACTAAATTCATTAATAGCATCAATGGTTCCTGGTTTTTTCTTTCCGTTATTGGCATATAATTGAATATCTTCTTCTGTGATTTTTTCGTCACAAAGTATAACTAATCGTTCGATAATATTTCTTAATTCACGGATGTTTCCACTCCAGTAAATGTTTTTGAGTCCTTGCATAGCACCCGCGGTGATATGTTTTTTATTGATACCATTATCTTGACAGATATCCTCCATAAATTTTTCTGCAAGAATGGGGATATCGTCAACACGTTCATTAAGTGTTGGAATATGGACTACGATGACTGATATGCGGTGATAAAGGTCTTCTCTGAAATTACCATCCTCAATTTCTTGCATCAGGTCTTTATTGGTTGCAGCAATAATCCTAACATCTACTTCAATATCTTTTTCACCGCCAACACGAGTTATTTTATTCTCTTGAAGAGCTCTGAGAACCTTGGCTTGAGCAGCAAGACTCATATCGCCAATTTCATCAAGAAATAGGGTGCCACCTGAAGCTTTTTCAAATTTTCCAAGTTTCTGTTTGATAGCAGAAGTGAAAGAGCCTTTTTCATGACCAAATAATTCACTCTCAATGAGTTCTCCTGGAATTGCAGCACAATTCACTTCAATAATGGGTTTATCTGCTCGGTTGCTTTTTTCGTGCATCCATCTAGCAATCAATTCTTTACCTGTACCATTCTCACCAGTGATTAAAACTCTTGCGTCAGTGGGGGCTACTTTTTCAATTGTTTTTTTGATTTTTTTGATACTAGGCGAATCTCCGAGTATTTCACGTGTCTTAGTGATTTGACGTTTCAGGACCTTAGTTT
>CAJWLP010000065.1 GCA_913043145.1 uncultured Bacteroidota bacterium | reverse complement strand
GTTGGTTGAACCAAACCTTGAGACAAAAGATCTTTATATTCTCTAATTTCTTCATCAGTCTTTGGACGCGATGATCTAAAAACGAGTTTACTCCCATCAGGTGAGAAAAAGGCTCCACCATCATAGCCTAACTCATGTGTTACTTGCTGTATATCAGAACCATCAATGTTCATGGTGTATAATTCTAAATCTCCTGAACGTGTACTTGTAAACACAATTTTATCTCCTTTAGGAGATACTGTAGCCTCTGCATCATACCCGACTCTGTTTGTCATTTTTTTTAAAATATTCCCATTCAAATCGGCTGTGTAAATTTCAAAATCCTCATAAATAGGCCACACATACTTCGCTCCTCTTGGTGGTTCAGGAGGGCAATCGTCGTCACCTTCGTGCGTACTTGCATATATAATAGTTGAATCGCCTGGCATAAAATAACTGCAAGTAGTTCTTCCCATTCCCGAACTCACTAAGGGTGGAATTGAATCATGCCATGATTGATTTGTTTGAGTGACGTATATCTGATCACAAGGAACATTCCATACCGGATTTTTAGCTTGAAAAACGAGCTTTGAACCATCAAAGCTGAAGTAGGCTTCAGCATTGTCGCCCCCAAAAGTAATTTGTCTAATGTTTTTAAAGTGTTTTTCACCTTCATATGCTAACGTATCTCCACTATACTCAACAGGATTTGCTACTTGTTCTGAATTTTTATTATCTTGATTTATACAACCCAAAACCAAAAAAACAAAATAAATCCACCCGTACTTTACCATGATTCAATATTACTCAATAAACTTTATTAATTTAATAAAAATTAAAGTAACTAGCTTTACTACAATAGCTCATACTCAAATGTGGGATGCCCGGATATTCCTTGTTCGTTGAGGTAATCAACAAATCGTAATTTACATGGATAACTAGAATTTGTAGAAATCAGATAGGTCATATTAGGTAGAATCTCATAAGCATTCTTATCCAAGCTAAATCGTTTCCAATCCCAACCGATTACATCCTTTCTCAAAGAAAGTTGAGTGTCATCAAAATCTGTAACATTAATTTCATCAAATTCTTCATTCAAAAGGTAAGCGGATGCATTTCCCAAAATCGCACCATAAATAATATAGTCTTGTGATACATCATCAACCGTTATATAATCAGTGTATTTTCCAAAAGCAAGATCATATTCTTTGGCATTAGGCAAGTTCTGTTGAGTTTCATTTCTAAGATTGTAGTAAAAATCATCTTTATCTATTTCATTCACAAACTCATCCTCTCCTTCTAAGTCTTTACACTTTAAAATAATACCATTAGGCGTTCTATTAACTTTTAGAACCATAAATCCCATCGGATTATAATCATTGTCTAGGCCCATGTTGATAACATAAATCTGATCTTCTGATAATTCCCATTGAGATAAACTATCGTTAAACTGATCTGTCAAAAAAGAAAAAGATAAGCCTATTGTGTCATTCGTAGATTCCCAATTTGTTGTGGCTTTTGCAACACTCATACTTCTAAAATAATTGATCTGAATTGCATCTGGTGTAATGTGTAAATCCCAATCCATGGGACTCGCTTTTGCAACTATCTCTCCCTCATCCAATGAATAAAAAACAACATCATTTTTATTTGGTCCAGCATCAATAGATACTGATTGGTATATTCTAGGGCTTGGTTCAACTTTCTCTTCTTTTGGGAAACAAGAGACAATTGTAACGACAAATGCTAATGAGATTTTATTTAAATAATTCATATTGAATGGTCATAAAATAGGTTCTTCCTGGACTAATAGAAATGAAAGAGGTGCTGGGCGTATGAGCTCCCACATTTGTTGCATTCGCATTTACATTAACAACATCTAAAATGTTACGAATACCTGCTGTTGTTTTTAATCGTTTATTCCACCATATTTTGTGAATGGTGGCATCCATCATAGTATAAGCATCTTGTTCTTGAATATTTAAGTTTGAATTTTCCTCATCAGAAAACACACGACTAACCGCACCAAAATGATTCAAAAACAAACTAAATGTGGTATTAACAGTCGACCAAGTATACCTCGGGTTAATGGCCAATTGAGGTGAGAAAAAGAAATCTTTTTTTGAAACATCTACCCCATTATAAATACCTGTGTAATTGAAAGAGAAGTTAATTTTAAAACCTTGATAAGCTAAATTCTGGCTCAGCCCACCACCTAATGATTGAAAAATTCCAATATTACCATACTGAGCTTGAATAGGACCTGTAACTATCAATTCAATTTTATTTTGAATGGTATTAAAAAACGCATCTACACTGGTTGAAGATTCTAATTTTCTAATCTTAAAATACTTAGTATAAGATCCTGTAAAAGAATGAGAAGATTCAGAACTTAGTGATGAATTACCAAACACTTCGTGCCGACTATCACTAAAATCTAGATAGAGCTCTTTCAATGAAGGAGCTCTGAAACCCCTACCATATGCTAACTTAAGGATTTGTGAATTATCCAGATTAACCTTAGTTTGCAAAGAGTATAATAAAGGTGCATCAAAGGCCGAATTATATGCATATCTGACACCAGCTCTGAGTAACAAACAAGACGTAAATTGCTTTTCAGCACTACCAAAAAAAGCTACATCATATTGAAACCGTTCATTATCCTTCAAACGATTTCCTCTGCCTATTTCATAATTTGCATCCAAGCCAATTAGCGTCTCAATACCCCGTGTTTTATTTTGATCTGGTCCAAATATCAGCCGAAATACCGAAGCATTAAAAGTTTGAGTATCTTGCTCTGACTTATCAGGTACTTCTTGTTCTTCCAAGGTGATTAAATCTTTGAGGTACTTATTTTTGATACGTTTGAAATTATTGTTTCCCGCAATCAATTGAATGGTAGATTCGCCTATTTTATTTTCATAACTCAAACTATTATCTATTCTTGAGTTTATATAACGTTGATCGATTGCTGACTCTCCGTAGGGTAACAATGGAATGCCTCGATCTAGTAACTTTGATCGAATAAACTCCGACCTAACATTTATTTTAGCATCTTCATGTACATAGCTATACTGTAGCCGAGAGCTATACTGTTCTTTCGGAATCCAATCAAAGGTTCGGTCCTTATTATATTGACTCCAACCAGTAAACATCATTCTACCACCGCTGAAAGTTAAAAAGTGATTATTAATGCGGTTGGATGCTGTACCTGAGACATTATATTGACCATCAGATTCATAATTAGAGCTAAAATTAAAACGCGGCTTTAACCGATTGTTTGAAGTAATCAAGTTAATACTACCAGCAAGAGCATTGCTCCCATAGATGACAGACATTGGACCTTTAATTATTTCTATCTGTTTCATATTTTCCAAATTGAATTGTTCTAAATCCAATTGGTTAAGCAAGCGACCAATCACAGGCACTCCATCTATCAAAAATTTAACATTATCTCCACTCACTCCCATCAAACTCATACCAGCGGATCCAATTGCATTATCTCGACTTAGTCGAATGTTATTTTGAAAAGACAAGGCATCTTTTAAATCAACAGCACCTAATTGTTCAATTTGTTGACTGGATATTTTCGAAACATTTAACACTGTATTTGTGAATGATCGTTTCGAATGAATATCTGTTGCAATTACTTCATCTAGATTATAGAATGGTTTTGAGAGTCTCAATTGATAGATGGTGTTTGGGAAAACTAGCTCAGTTTTAGGTAAATATCCCTCAGCATATATAACTATTTTACTTGAGTTTTTAATCGGCAAAATAGCTTCGCCATTTTTTGATTCGATGATTGTAGTGTCTGCCATTGAATCAACATATTGACAACTAAAGGTATTTATTTTAAAGTTTGTTTCAGCGTCAACAGGGCGAATAACGGCTTGTGCCCACCCGAGGGTAGGCACTACCATTAAAAAGTATTTAAAATAGAA
>CAJWLP010000064.1 GCA_913043145.1 uncultured Bacteroidota bacterium | reverse complement strand
GAACTGTAATTACACCTGATGGAAAGAGGATGATTTTAGGTGAAACCTATGCTGGTCGTTTAACCTCATTTGATATTAACGATGATAAGTCACTTTCGAATAGGAGATTATGGGCTCAAATGATGCCGTTACCTGTTTATTATTTTTCAAAAATTCAAAGGTTCTTTGGTGTAAAAGCAAAAGAGTCAACTTACAAAGTACGTGTCCCCGATGGAATTTGCTTGGACGAACAAATGGGCATATGGGTAGCTTCCCCTACTTCTACTGAAGTATTTCGAGTTGAAGAGGGAGGAAAAATTACAGACTCAATTCAAACACCCAACAGAGCATTCGCGTGTATGTTGGGAGGACAAGATCGAAAGACCTTATACATTTCTACTGCTCAAGAATCTACTCCAGAAGTTGCTAGTCAAAATAAATTTGGAAAAATATACACAACACGCGTTGATATTCCTGGAGCTGGTTGGCCTGCATAAATGTACAAAGTCTATGGACGCCCATTTGCTGGATCACTTATAGCTGAGTTCTTACTTAACGAAGCTGATGCTGATTACGAATTCATAAAAGTTGACTACGAAAGTTCAAAAAAGGATGATTTCTTAAAAAAAAGCCCAATGGGAAAAATACCTGTTTTGGAATGTCCAGACGGTCATCTTGTTTTTGAAACAACTGCAATTGTAGCACACATAGTTGAAGCAAAAAATATACTAATACCAAAAATTACTACGCCACAACGTGATCTCTACAATCAATCAATGTCAGTCATGTCGACTAGTATTTATCAGAATTATCATCACCAAAATCATAGTTATTATTATGTCTCAGAAGAAAATTATGATGACTTAAGAAATAGAGCCGCTGAAAGACAAGTCACGATCTATAATTATATTGAAACAATTCTTAATCCATACCTTTGTGGCAAAGAGCTTACTGCCGCTGATTTTTATTTGTATATGATTGCAATATGGGATCATGATCGAGAAAAACTATTTACCAATAGGCCGAAATTATCAGCTCTTATAAAAGAACTTAGCGAGAGACCATCAATTAAAAAAGCTATCTCAAGCCACTCAAAAAATAGCTAATTTAAATTTTTTAGCTATTTTTTCACTGGCAGGCCTACATTTAACCAGCCTTCATTGCCTTCAAATCCATCAACAACATTAATGCATTTATAATTCTCATGACTCAACATATCGGATGCCAAGGCAGAGCGAACACCAGATTTACAAATAAATGCTATTTCAAATTCCTTTTCAATATTAAGACTAAGAATATCATTTACAAAATTACCATTTAAGGATCCTTCATTGTTTTTTATTGATACAAAATATGTCTTAAGACCAATTTGATCACCGTCTGGTTTGCCAACTGTCTCCCACTCTCGTTCAGTTCGAACATCAATTAAGATACATTTACTATTATTACTATATTCAATTAGTTCATTTGGAGTCATCTCTTTCATTATTTTTTCCTCATTGTTGCTCGATAAAGTCGTCTTGGAAAACTTCCTTCTTCAAAATTACTCATATCGAGTAATTCAAAGCCTCTCAACAATTTTTTAATTTTTTCCTTGGAAAAGAAATGAACAATAAATCCATTGCTTTCATATAAATCTTCCCCTCGATGGATTCCATTTTGATAGTCTCCATCTTCTATATTTCTTACAGTAAATACATTTAACCCACCCTGTTTAAGAACTCTATGAACTTCATTATTTAAATTCTCTATTTCTTCAAAACTGAGAGCCATACAATATAACATATGGGAATAGCACCCATCGATGCTATTATCTTCGAAAGGAAGTCTTTCTCTAACATCAAAGAGCTGAGCATTTACTCTATTTAGTAATTTAAACTCAGATGCTTTTTCATTGATTTTACCTATGCCTGATTGACTATAATCTAATGCATGAACATAAATGTCATTTTTTGCAAATAAAAGTGAATCTCTTCCTTGGCCTGCGCCAAGCTCTATCATATTTTTAACGTTATTTTTTTTAAAAATTTCTAAAGTATACCTAGCGGGGTTGCTTGAACTTGCTCCAAACATCTCAGGCTTAGTTGAGAAATTATTTTCCCAATGCTGAGATTGTTTGTTTAAAAGATCCTTGTCCAAATTATTTTGATGGATCAGGAACTTTTCTTAAATAAGGCTTTACTGTTTCCCATCCATCAGGATAGATTTCTTTCGCCTGTTCGTCTTTAACAGCAGGAAGAATTACAACATCCTCACCTTTTTGCCAGTTTGCGGGTGTAGCAACTTTATGATTTGCTGTCAGTTGCATTGAGTCAATAGCTCTTAAGATTTCATTAAAATTCCGACCCGTTGCCATTGGATAAGTTAAAAACAATCCAATTCTTTTATCAGGTCTAATAACGAATACCGTTCTCACTGTCTCATTATCAACAGCAGTACGACCCATTGAAGATTCTCCTGCATCTCCTTCAAGCATATTGAATAGTTTTGCAATTTTTAAATCTTCATCAGCTATGATTGGATAATTTGGTTTAATACCAGCAACATCTTCAATATCATTTAGCCAATTTTTATGGTCTTCAACGCCATCAACACTTAATCCAATGACTTTAACATTTCGTGCATCAAAATCTCTTTTCATATGAGCTAATGATCCAAGTTCTGTAGTACAAACTGGCGTAAAATCTTTTGGATGTGAAAATAAAACACCCCAACTATCTCCCAGCCATTCATGAAATGATATATCACCTTCTGAAGTCTTTGCTTCAAAATCTGGACACATACTATTTATCTTTAACATTTGTTTAACTCCCTTTGTTATTTAGAAGCATTGTAATCTACAAATCGTAATTTAAAAGAGTTTTAGCCAAATAATGCACTTAAAGAAATATTTCGCAATAATATGAAAAATGCTAGCATTTTTGGATGGAAAAAAATAATCACTCTAACATACTTATCATTGGTGGTGGTTGCGCAGGTATTTCTGTCGCCACTCGATTAAAATCATTAAAGCCTGATCTCAGTATATCTGTAATAGAACCTTCAGATAAATCATTGTATCAAGCTGCATGGACATTAGTTGGCGCAGGAGCATACAATGTTGATGATACAATTAAACCTATGGCAAGTGTTATGCCAAAATATGTTAATTGGATAAAAGATTCTGCTGAAAGTTTTTCTCCAGAATCTAATTCAGTTAAAACTTCAAATGGCGATTATAGTTATGACTATTTAGTAGTCTGCCCTGGACTTAAATTAAATTTTGATGGTGTCTCAGGCCTAAAAGAGTCTTTGGGAAAAAATAATGTTTGTACAAACTATGGTTCAGATATGGCTGTCTATACTTGGGAGTGTCTACAAAATATACAAGGTGGAAATCTGCTGTTCACCGAGCCACCGATGCCAATAAAATGTGCTGGAGCGCCACAAAAAATTGCTTACTTGGCCGCAGATCATTTAAGGCAAAAAGGTGCGCTAGAAAATAGTAATTTAGAATTCTTATGTGCAAAACCAGTGATATTTGGAGTACCAACATTCCAAGGTCCATTGAATGAAATTTGTGATGACTATGGAATCAAGAGAAGTTTTCAGCACAACTTAATATCAATAGATGGTGAAGGGAAAGAGGCAATTTTTAAGCAAACTGATGCAGATGGTAATACAAACGAGGTTACCAAAAAATTTGATTTTATTCATGTTACCCCTCCTCAAACTTCTCCTGACTTTATAAAAAATAGTCCTCTTGCTGATGATGGCGGTTGGGTAGATGTTGATCATGAAGAAGGAACATTAAGACATAAAAAATATGAAAATATTTATAGTTTAGGAGATGTTATGAATGCGCCCAATGCAAAGACTGGGGCAGCGGTACGAAAGCAGGCTCCTATTGTCGCTCATAATATTGTGAAAGATATAAATAAATCATCTGCAGCCTACAGACTATATGATGGCTACGGTGCATGTCCTCTAACTGTTGCTTATGGAAAAGTTATGTTAGCAGAATTTTGTTATGGTGGAAAAGTGACTCCAAGTTTTCCTTTTAATCCAACAAAACCAAGCTCCATATACTGGCAATTGAAATCAAAGCTTTTCCCTTATT
>CAJWLP010000063.1 GCA_913043145.1 uncultured Bacteroidota bacterium | reverse complement strand
TATATATTGTTAAGTGCATTTGGTGCTCACGGATTAGAAGGGAAAATCACTCCAAACCAATTGGCTACTTTCAATACAGGGTTAAGATATATGATAATCCATGGTTTAGGAATAATTATAATAAGCCTAGTTTATCTAACGCTCAAGAAATATAACAAGTGGGTTTATTATTTAATTTATCTTGGTATTTTATTCTTTTCATCAAGCTTAATTATCCATGCATTAAAAGACATCCTTAAAATTAACGTAAACTTATTTGCTCTTATTGCTCCAATCGGTGGATTATGTTATGCCTTTTCATGGATTCTTCTTGTTCTAGTGTTACGAAAAAAATGAAGAGAATCATTTTTATGAGGCATGCAAAGACTTATAAAGCAAAATTTAATCAAAATGACCATGAAAGAAACTTATCTGAAATAGGAATTAATGAAGCTAAAACTATGGCAGAATTCATCATATCAAAAGGAATTCCCACCGATATTATGCTCATATCAGATGCAAAACGCACACAAGAAACTTGGACGTATTTAAATGGTATTATAAAAACCAAACTTTCAAAATTTGATAAGGAATTATATCTAGCATCATCAAAAACTATTATAAAGAAAATAAAAGAGTTAGACAATATATTGAACACAGCTCTAATACTTGCTCATAATCCAGGCATTACTGATGTTTTTAATGACTATTTTAATATAAAATTAGATCATATGCCCACGTGTGGTGCAGGTTGCATTCGATTTCATACCGATAAATTTGAGAATATCCTTGATTGTGAATTAGAGTTGGAGTATTTCTCCTATCCAAGTATGATTAGTAATGGGTAAATACACGTTTACCATTTGTTGTAATGGTTATCAATCTATCACAGCCTAAATCTTGATGAGGATCAAAGTCGACGATAATATCCGATATCGTAGATGATTTATTCACTTGAATTTGACCATTTGAGATGAACCTCAAACAATCATAGTCTGATTTTTTCTGTAAAGGTGAAGTTATGGTGAAAGTAGCACTTTCTAAGCCACTTTTTAATCCAACATTTCCTCCAACACAAATATGATCAGACTCGTTTAATGAACTTGATTTAACCTCGATAATATCTAAATCAGCACCCATCAAAATATCTACTTCTGAATTTATAAATTTGAAATCATTGCATTTTATATTTATGCGATTATTGCCAATGCGTTGAAATTTTATACCTCCAATGAGTTTAGTCATGTGATCACCATCACCTGAATAAAAGGGTTCGTCAGGTGAAAGTAAAATTTTTAAAGTTGAATTATCCAAAAGATAATCTTGATCTAGTGATAATAAAATTGCACCTGAACGATATTTGTTGTCTTTACACAATAAACCATGCGGTGAGGTTCCCAAATCACCAAATCTTATCAATACGTCCATCCCATCACCATCAAAAAATGTAGTATCTAGGTATACCAATTCAGCACCAATTGGAAGCACTGTTAACCTATCTGGATTAAAAATATTTTCTGAAGTAACAACATCCTTGATAATATCAAATGTCGATAGAAATTCACTTACCAATGATATACAATTCTCCGTTGATTTATGATTATCTCTTATTTCAATAACATCATCATTATTGCATCCTAGAATCAGGGTAAACGAAAGAAAAATTAATATGTTTCTAAAGTATGGCAAACATTCGAATTTAATGATTCGCACACAAATGTAGTATCTTGTATTAAGATTTAATTTAGCTTTGAACATAATTATAGTATTTTTTACAATAATTGGACAATTCAAATACCATACACACGCTATTTGTTGAGGTTTTACTGCCTCTTAATCTTAAAAACTTGTTCACTTATCGTGTTCCTGTTGAATTAAATGAGGAAATTATTATAGGTAAGAGAGTCAGTGTCCCATTTGGTAAAAAGAAAATCTTAGCTGGATTAATATTTTCAATCCATGAAAAACCACCTAAAGACTATGAAGCAAGATACATAATTGACGTCATTGATAACGATGCTATTGTAGACCAAAATCAACTCGAACTTTGGAATTGGATATCCAACTATTACATGGTATCACTAGGCTTAGTATACAATGCAGCTATGCCTGCTGGACTTAAATTGGAAGGAGAGTCAAAAATGATGCCCAACCCCGATTTTGATATTAATAATACAATCTTAGACTCCAAAGAAACACTACTGATTGAGGCAATTCAATTGGAAAAAGAACTGAGCATCACACAAGCAACTAGCTATCTTAAATCACGATCCATTCACAAGTATGTTAAGTCACTGTATCTCAAAGGTGCCATTTTTTTGAAAGATGATATTCAAAAGAATTATTCTGCTAAGACCGCTACTTACATCAAGATAAATGAGGACCTAGCTGCTGAGGATAAACTCAATGAAATCTTCAACCAACTTGAAAAAAGAGCAAAAGCACAACTCAAGGCACTTATGACCTTTATTGCTCATTATAGCACTGAAGGTGAATGTGAAAAAACCAGTTTAGTTAAGCATAAAGTGACTAATGCTTCAATCAATGCTTTAATTGACAAAGAAATATTCGTACAAGAAAAACGAGAAAAATCAAGGCTCCAGTTCTCTTCAAACGAGAATCCGATTGAAGAATTAAATGAGGCCCAAAATCAAGCTCTAAATGAAATAGAATCAGGGTTTAAAGATAAGAAAACAGTGCTGCTTCATGGCATCACAGGGAGTGGAAAAACACACATCTATGCCCATCTGATCGAGAAAGCGTTAAATGAAAAACAACAGGTTCTTTACCTGCTACCAGAAATTGCACTTACTAGTCAACTCATCATACGATTGCAGCAATACTTCGGTAAAAAACTTTTGGTGTCTCATTCCAAATTCACCAATAATGAACGCGTAGAAATCTATCAAGCCATTGCCGCTGGGGAATCCTATTTAGTCGTAGGAACCAGAAGTGCTATTTTTCAACCCTTTAAAAATCTTGGGCTCATCATTATCGATGAGGAGCATGAAAGCAGTTTCAAACAACACGAACCTGCACCACGATTTAATGCTAGAGATACAGCCTTATACTTGGCACACAAAAAGCAAATACCTATCTTACTTGGTAGTGCCACACCTGCAATCGAAAGCTACTTCAATGCACATCAATCCAAATATCAACTCGTTAACCTAACACAACGTCATAATCACTCTAAACTACCCAAAATAGAAGTGATTGACATGAAGGTTCAAAAGAAACAAAAAAGAATAAGGGGAATCTTCAGTGACACGCTCATAGAGGCGATAGCGGATGCAAAAAAAGAGGGCAAACAAACCATCCTATTCCAAAATAAAAAAGGATATGTTCCTGTACTAGAATGCAATGTATGTGCATGGACTCCGAAATGCCAAAACTGTGATATTTCACTTACCTACTATAAATATCAAGAAAACCTTCGATGTCATTACTGTGGATTCAAGCAAGAAGTAGTTAATCAATGTGTTTCATGCGGCAACAAGGGGATTGAGCTTATTGGATATGGCACTGAAAGAATCGAAGATGAACTTTCGCATTATCTTCCCGAATTATCCATAGGGCGAATGGATTATAATACAACACGTATAAAAAATGCCCATACAAGAATCATTGAAGAGTTCGCTTCTGGAAAAATTGACGTACTCATCGGGACACAAATGGTAGCTAAAGGTCTAGACTTTGAAAATGTGAACATCGTAGGTATACTCAATGCTGATCATATCATCAATTTTCCTGACTTCAGATCCAACGAAAGAGCCTACTCACTCATCACACAAGTAGCAGGAAGAGCTGGGCGAAAAAATGATTTGGGCACAGTATATATCCAAACGTCCATGCCAGAACATGCCATCATCCAAAAAATAGTAGATCATGACTACTTGGGCATGTACGAAACTGACCTAAATGAACGCCAAAATTTCAACTATCCCCCTTTTCATCGTCTTATCAAAATAACGATAAAACATAAAGATGCCCTTGCATTATACCAACTTGGTGTAATTGCAAAAAACAATCTCAGCAATTTTTTTGGATCTAACTTATTGGGACCAGAAAAACCCTATGTTGGAAAAATCAGAAACTGGTATATCATCAACTTTGTACTAAAAATTCCCAACCAAGGTGGTCCCATTAAAGCCCAAAAAACAAAGTTATCTCAAGCAATTCAACAACTCGAAAAAACCAAAGAATTTAACAACGCTCGAATAATTGTTGATGTAGATCCTTTATAAATTTTTTTGTATATTT
>CAJWLP010000062.1 GCA_913043145.1 uncultured Bacteroidota bacterium | reverse complement strand
GTGCTTTAGGTGCTTATGGAGATTCACTTGCAATAACCCCAAATATTGATAAACTTGCAAAAGAAGGACTCATTTTCGATAATGCACATGTTCAATATCCATTATGTGGACCATCTAGAGTTTCTTTAATGACTGGTTTGTATCCTGATCAAACAAAATCAAAAAAACTTAGACTTTACGTTCGCCAAACAATTCCAGATGTAATTACTCTAGGTCAAAAATTTAGGATGGAAAATTATCACTCTGTTCGAATTGGTAAAATTTATCATTATCACAATCCTAGAGATATTGGTACAGCTGGACATGATGATTCTTATACATGGGACCAGACATTTAATCCCTATGGTCGAGATAAACTAGAAGAACACAAATTAAACGGTTTGAAACCGATACTTGATGGTGGTACTTTGAGTTGGTTAGAAGCAGATGGAACAGCTGAGGAGCAAACGGATGGCATAGGTGCTACTAAAACAATGGACTTTTTAGATAAATTTGCAGAGAGTGGTGAAAACTTCTTTCTTGCATATGGATTATATCGACCTCACGTCCCTTTTGTTGCACCAAAAGCATATTTTGATATGTATGATGTAAATGATTTTACCGTACCACAAAGTTCAAATGATTATCTAAAAACAATTCCGAAACCTGCAGCTATTTCAGTCCGTGCAAAAAAAGAGCAAGTAGATTTAGACCCTGAACTATCCAAGAAAATAAAACATGCATATTATGCAACTACAAGCTTTATGGATTCTCAAATTGGAAGAGTTTTAGATAAACTAAAAGAAACTGGCCTAGATAAAAATACCATTGTTGTGTTTACATCTGATCATGGATACCATATGGGGGAGCATGGACATTGGCAAAAGCAAACATTATTTAATGATGCAACAAGAGTTCCATTAATTTTTGCTGGCCCAAATATTAAAAAAAATAATAAACCAATTGAAGATCCAGTAGAGTTAGTTGATTTATATCCAACTATTATGGACATGTTGCAAATGCAAACACCAAAATTTGTCAGTGGTAAAAGTCTTGTTTCTTACATGAAAAATTCTAATAAACCAGTTAGAGAAAGTTCTCTTACTGAACTTCAAGTGATTAGGAATAACATAAAAGCACAAGGTTATAGTATTAAAACTAAACGATACAGATTAACTCAGTGGCAGTATAGTGGAAATTTAAGTTATGAATTATATGATCATAAATTTGACAATCAAGAGCTAAACAATCTTGCAAATCACGCTGCATATATAAAAATTAAAGATTCTCTTTCAATAGTTTTAAAACAAAGAGTACTTGAGGCAAATAAAGTTCCTGTTAATCTTGGAAGACAAATTGATAATGTAAAGCCATGGTTTGAGCCAAAAAGAATTATACCAAGATCTAAATCAAAGTAAGCAAATAAAAACAAGTGATTTTTTAATAAGAAAGCAGATGAGCAGGTTTTGAGGCCATTTTCTTGATTGGAGGGGCAAATTGAGTAAGTTTTATCCCCTTAACGGCTGTTTTATATTCTTCAATTGTAGGAGTTCTACCTAGTATTGCAGACAGAACAACTACTGGGGTAGAGGCTAGTAATGATTCTCCTTTTTTTCGATCCGAGTCTTTTACGACTCTGCCTTTAAATAAACGTGTAGAAGTTGCCATTACTGTATCTCCTTTTTCTGCTTTCTCTTGATTACCCATGCAAAGATTACAACCTGGACGTTCGAGATATAAAATGTTATCATATTCTAATCGAGCTTCCCCTTTTGGAGCTGAATCATCGAATTCAAATCCAGAATATTTTTGTAAAATCTCCCAATCTCCCTCAGATTTAAGTTCGTCTATGATGTTATAAGTAGGGGCTGTAACTACGAGGGGTGCTTTGAATTCAACTTTACCATATTCTTCTTCTAGATTTTTAAGCATTTTAGCTACAATCTTAATATCACCTTTGTGAACCATACATGAACCTATAAAGCCTAAATCAATATGTTTTTCTCCTTCATAGTAAGAGATTTCACGAATTGTATCATGAGTGTATCTCTTGGAAACATCTTCATTGTTAACATCCGGATCTGCAATCATTGGTTCATCAATAATATCTAAATCTACAACAAATTCTGCATGATATTTAGCATTTTCATCAGGAGTTAAAGGAGGTTTTTCTCCAGATTTAATTTGATTAATTCTTTTATTGGCTCTATCGATAAGTCCCTGTAGTACTTGACCTTCATTGTCCATACCTTTATCAATCATTATTTGGATTCGACCAATAGCTATGTTAAGTGATTGAATAAGTGTTTCATCTTGAGAAATACATATAGACGCCTTTGCTTTCATTTCTGCTGTCCAATCAGTGAAAGTAAATGCTTGATCGGCAAGTAGGGTTCCTATGTGAACTTCGATAATTCGGCCTTGAAATACATTTTCACCATTAAATTTCTTTAACATTTGATGTTGAGTAGCATGTACAACATCACGAAAATCCATATGATCTTTCATTTTACCTTTAAATGTTACTTTAACAGATTCTGGTATTGGCATTGAAGCTTCTCCTGTTGCTAATGCTAAAGCAACAGTACCTGAGTCTGCTCCAAAAGCTACACCTTTTGACATTCTTGTGTGTGAATCACCACCAATAATAATTGCCCAATCATCAATAGTAATATCATTTAATACTTTATGTATTACATCAGTCATGGGTTGGTATTTATGCTCAGGATGACGCGCAGTTATAAGGCCAAAATCACTCATAAACTTCATTAGTCTTGGAATATTTGTTTGGGATTTTATATCCCAAACAGAAGCAGTGTGGCATCCAGATTGATAAGCGCCATCAACAATAGGTGAAATTGTAGTAGCAGCCATCATTTCCAGCTCTTGAGAGGTCATTAGTCCTGTAGTATCTTGTGACCCAACAATATTTACTTCTACTCGAACATAGGAGCCTGCGTGAAGAGTAGCACCAGATGTTCCAACTGCATTTTTATTAAAAATTTTCTCTACTGCTGTAAGTCCTTGATTTTTTAAAGTAATCTCTTTAGATACTGCGAAAACAGGAGACAATTTTTTATCTAATGCTTTAGCTGCAAAAGCTTGTAGTTTTTTGCCAAATACAATAGCATAAGAACCTCCAGCTTTCATGAATTCTATTTTTTGTGGAGTGAACGATGAAGAAATATCCATCAATTCAGTTCCTTCATTATACAGTTTTTTTGTTTTTGTATTAATTGTTAGAACTGTTCCTGTAGATACAGAATATATTTGCTCTAAAACTGGTTCTCCGTCTTCATCAAGTATAAGATTTCCAGATGTGTCTTTTTTGTTTCTCCAGTTTTTTAAATCCAATCCAATTCCACCAGTAACATCTACTGTTGTTAAAAATATTGGAGATACTCCGTTTGTGCCAGCTATAACTGGAGCTATATTTATAAAAGGTATATATTTACTAGCTTTTTTACCGATCCAAAGGGCTACGTTGTTAACACCTGACATTCTAGATGAACCAACACCCATAGTTCCTTTTTCAGCAATTAACATGACTCTTTTGTCTGGATGCTTTGCTTGTAGAGCTAATAATTCTTTTTGTTGCTCTTTATTATGTTCAAACATACACTGTCCGTGTAGTTGTCTATCAGATCTGGAATGAGCGTCTCCACCAGGTGATAATAAATCAGTAGATATATCACCAATTCCAGCAACGAAAGTAACTACCTTTATTTCCTCTGGCAGATCAGGTAGTTTTGTAAAAAATTCAGCATTAGCGTAGCTTTCAATAATTTCTTTAGCTACAGAGTTACCAGCTTTAAAAGCATTTTCTAAACGGCTAGTATCTGCTTCATACAAGAAAACTTGTGTTTTTAAAACTTTTGCAGCGCGTGTGGCATTAGAAATATCTTCGCCCAAAGCTATATCAAGTAGTACTTCAACTGATGATCCACCTTTCATGTGGGATAATTGTTCAAATGCAAATTCAACTGAAATTTCATCAACTACAGATTTACCAATAATAATTTCTTTTAAAAATTTAGACTTTACAACAGCTGCACTAGTAGTTCCTGGTAATACATTGTAAATAAAAAAATCAAGAGATTCTTTTCTGTATAGGTGGTTAGAATCTTTGATTTGCAATATAATTTCACTTAATAATTCTGCTCCATCAATTGGTTTTGGATCAAGTTCCTGACTTTTCCTTTGTTCTATCTCATCTAGGTATTCAGTATATCTACTCATAAACTTATTAATTCATGTAATATTACAAAACAAAGTTAAAAATAAACC
>CAJWLP010000061.1 GCA_913043145.1 uncultured Bacteroidota bacterium | reverse complement strand
GATTGTATGGAAAAGAGTTGGAAATATAGAAGCGTTTGGTGGTTAGTCTATACTTTTTTCTTTAGGTTTATACCTTCACCTTTTCACAGAGTAAGAATATTTCTTCTCAGATTATTTGGTGCTAGTATTGCTTGGAATTGTTTTGTTTATCCTTCAGTTAGCATTTGGTCTCCTCGAAATTTAACAATGAAATCAGGCTCAGCGCTTGGCCCTCGAGTGAATTGCTATAATCCAGGAGCTATAACAATTGGCGTAAATAGCACTATTAGCCAAGATGTACATTTGTGCTCAGCCACTCATGATGTTGATAGGCAAGTAATAATAAAGACACCTGTCATGCCCTTGATCAGAGCGCCAATAACTGTAAAAGATTACTGTTGGATAGCTGCCGATGTTTTTGTTGGTCCTGGTGTTACAGTTCATGATGGTGTTGTGGTTGGTGCAAGATCGGTTGTTGTTACTTCACTTGATTCTTGGGCGGTGTATGTTGGTAATCCAGCTAAATTCACTGGGAAAAATCTTTCAAAAAGTTAGGTAATTGACAGCCAATGTAATATATTGATGTCTTAGCTTGTTGGTTAAAAAGCTTTATCAATTCAGAAATCTAATAATGACAATATGTTTACTTAAAAAGAAGGAAAATAAACCATTTGTTTATCAGCAAAGCAGCGTACTGATTTTAAAATGTTATGCAGAAACTGAAGGGAAAACCCTATGCCAAAGTTAGTAGCTCTGATTTTGACCTATAATGAAGAAGCGCACATTAAGAGGTGTATATCTTCAATTAAAAATATTGTAGATGAAATTGTTGTAGTTGATTCATTTTCTACTGATAGCACCACTAAAATCTTAAAATCGTTGAACATAGAGTATTATCAAAATAATTGGAAGAATTACGCTTCTCAGTTTGTATATGGAGCTAGCCATATAAATCAAAATGATTATATACTTCGAATTGATGCTGACGAGTATTGTGATGAGGAGCTCTTGTACTCTATTGAGACGATAAAAACTCGCATTGACAAGTTTGATGGTTACTATGTCAACAGATGGATGACTTTTATTAGATCGCCTATCTCCTTTGGCGGTGTCTTTCCCACAGAGATGTTAAGAATTTATAAGAACTCCTCTGGGACAATAGAGTCAAGATGGATGGATGAGCATATTGTCTTGAATGCCAAAACTGCATCCACGCAAAGATTGAAAGGTAAATTGATTGATGACTCTCTAAAATCATTGTCATGGTGGATCAATAAGCATAATGGATATGCATCAAGGGAAGCTGTAGATGTCCTTTTGCAAAAGTATGGATTTGAAGTTGATTCTATTGCTAAAAAAAGCCTCTCAAGTGAAGCAGGGTTTAAAAGGTTTCTTAAAGAGTCTGTATACAACCACTTACCGTTTTTTGTTGGACCCACTCTTTACTTTTGTTATCGCTATTTTGTAAGACTAGGTTTTCTAGACGGTGTTGCCGGATTTAATTTCCACTTTTTTCAGGGGTTCTGGTACCGATTTTTGGTTAATTCAAAGGTAAGTGAAGTGGAAAACTTTATGAAGCACAACAATGTAGAGTTGATTGAAGCTATTAATGAAATATTAGCTATAAATCTTAATTCAAAAGAATAGACGTGCTGAGCTTGCTTTATAAACCACTTTTTACAATTTGATGTTTTTAAAAATGATAATTATTTTGCTAACAAAATCAATATGAACAATATTTTTGGGAATTGGACCCTTAATGGTGTTAAGGACTGTAATTTATTTAATTCTTAAGCTTTTCCCGTGACCCTCTATAGCTTTTGGATTGTTTTAAAAGTCAGCTTAAAATTACACGGATTATAGGCTTAAGATGGTATGATTCTTGGCCGATCATTGCGTATGCAAAGTATAAGGACCAAAAGCACATTGAAGATAGTAAACAGTTTTCAATAAGATTTGAGGCTTCAAGTCCAAGAAAGAGGACACTCAAATATCATAACTGGTAGCTTGCTTGGAGATTTATATGAAAATGACAATTATAACAGTTTGCTATAACAGCGAGAGAACTATTAGAGACTGTATTGAATCGGTTCTCTCCCAAGACTATGAAGATATTGAATATATAGTCATTGACGGTTTATCAAATGATAATACAGTTAATATAATTAATGAATATCGAAATAAGATTTCGAAAATTATATCTGAACCGGATAATGGTCTTTACGATGCTATGAATAAAGGCATCAAATATTCGACCGGCGATGTTATTGGTATCTTGAACTCTGATGATATATTCGAAAATTTAACTGTAATATCTGATGTGGCAAAATATTTTGCTAGTAATTCTTGCATTAGCTTGCTCTTTGGTGATGTTGTTCATGTGGATCCAAATAATACAAATAAAGTAGTTCGATATTATTGCTCAAAAAATTTTAAGCCATACAAATTACGTTTTGGATGGATGCCACCTCATAATGCAACGTTTATCAAATCAGAAGTATTTGAAAGAGTGGGTAATTATTCTCTTTACTATAAAATCTCTGCTGATTTTGAGTTGTTTGTACGAATGTTAATTTTAAATAAGCTTCTTTACTCTAGAATGGATAAAGTGCTGGCAAGGCAGAGAACTGGTGGCGTGAGTACTAATGGTATTAAAAATAGGATTATGCAAAATGCTGAAATTGTTAAAGCATGCAAAGATAATGGGGTCTATACCAATCTTTTCTTAGTGCTCTTGAAAATACCAATGAAAATCTTAGAGTATTTCAGGCGTCCTACTAATAATACTAATTAGACTTATTCCTAAAGTCTTTGACATTATCGAAAAATAATTGGGGTAGTCGCGAGTAATGACAATAATAGTGGCACTAAGCAAAGTGATGTCTCATTCATCAATCAATACGATAATGGCTTACATACACCACGAAAGAGAATTACTAGGACTAATTAAAAAAGTATAGTAATCTATGCATTTTAGTAGCAAGTGAGTTTTCACTTGGGTTTTACCAAATTGAAACACAAAGGGTTATATGAAAATTACAGGGTTATATACTAAATTATATGGATTGATATGCGGACATCATCCAAAGCAAAATATTCTTCACGATGAATGGCTATGTCTGAAAGATACACACACTAACTTAAAGGAAGTCTCTCCTTTAATTGGGGGGAAAACCCTGGATGTGGGTTGTGGGAGTAAGCCTTATAAGGATTGGTTTTCAAACGTCACAGAATATATTGGAGGTGACATTGGAGATAATATATTTGCCGATGTTGCCTTTGAAGAAGATCAAGCCTGGCCGTTCCAAGATCGTGAATTTGACACAATATTATCTTTTCAGGTTTTTGAGCATGTAAAAAATCTGGGGCTTGCTCAGGATGAAATAGATCGTGTTCTCAAGCCTAACGGAACAGTTGTCTTGTCAATTCCTTTTTGTGCATATGAACATGGAGCGCCAAATGATTATCGGAGATTTACACGTGAAGGCGTGAAACAATTATTTCCTGAATACGAAGTAGTAAATGTCAAAACAGAAGGAGGGGTAGGAAGCAATGTCGGAACCCTGATTTTAAGATGGGTAAGAATTTCTATGACAAGAACAAAAGCGTTGCGTATTGCATTCGCAATATTGATGCCATTTTGGATTCTCTTCACATTAGTTACTAATGTTTTGGGATTTTTCCTTGATAAAATTGACGTAACACAAAGCTTGTATCATAACGTCATGATCATTTTAAAAAAGCCGGAACGATAAGCTGGCGTTGAAGCCTGGTTTAGCCAAGAAGAGCAGCCTACTTGACTGCAATTACACTCTTCACCATTGTGGCAGGTGAACTTCACGTTCCTAAATATCTGGTTATGACCGAACTAGAGTATAGGCACCATTAACACCCTTTTTAGTGAAATCAGCTAGTAAGACTTGATCCCTAAAGACCATTTTCTTTAGCAAAATTGGAGGTTAGACCCAAGGCTACAATGCTTTTTGCGATAAATAGGTTTATCAACTTTTAAAAAAAATAGATTGAAGAAGCTGCATTGCGCAGCTTTTTTTATTTATAGAGTTTATTTTAAAGTTCTTGATTAGCAATAAGAGATATATAATTAATTTAAAATTTTAATACTATGATCCAATTTAATAACTTAAATCAAGAAATACCTTATCAACTTTTAAAAGAGAAATATGACGAGGCTTTTAGCGCAGGCCAAAAAGGTATTGAGGCTATTTCAATTTCTTCTTATAACAAGGAGATAAGTGAAGTCGATTCTAGATATGTAAATCTTAAATTTATCATAAATGATGAATTTATATTTTTTAGCAATTATGACTCTCCAAAGGCATCTTCTTTTAATTCTAATAACCAAATAGCCGCATTAGTATATTGGCCCAGTATTAATATTCAGATTCGCATGAAGGCTAAAATAAAAAAAACTTCAAATGCATTCAATCAAAATTATTTTTTTGGTAGATCGGAAGAAAAAAATGCATTAGCTATTTC
>CAJWLP010000060.1 GCA_913043145.1 uncultured Bacteroidota bacterium | reverse complement strand
TTGGAGTGATTTTCCCTTCTAATCCGTGAGCACCAAATGCACTTAACAATATATAGAAGCTACAAATAACAGCACCCATTATTATATGTCTAACTACTTTAATTTCTATCATATTATCTTTGTCAAAATTAGTTTATTATGAAAAAAACTTCCTCTACAATTTTATTTCTACTTATTTTTTTAATTTCATCATGTGTGAAAGATATCACAGAGACCCTGGATAAAGCATCCAAAGTAAGTCAAGTAAGATGGAATCCTAAAATAGCCTTACCATTGGTATATTCGGATTTGAATTTTAGAGACTTACTTGATGAAACTAATGCAAAACAGTATATTAGAATTGATGATGATAGCTTAGTCAGCTTAGTTTACGAGGATAACTATAATTCAGATTATGCAGAAAATGTATTAAAATTAGAAACCCAATCTTATGGTGAGATATTTACATTTAACAGTACTCAATTAGAGGCTCTTAATAACTTGGGTGAAGTCACAGTGAATTTTAGTCAAAGGGTATCTTATAATGGTGATGCAAATGAATTGGATAAAATTTGGTTTAAAGCTGGTCAAATAGACTTCAATCTTTCTAGCACATTTGAGCATAATATTTCATGTAAATTGATAATTCCAGAATCTCAAAAAAATTCAAGCCCAATTCTATTGAGTTTGGCAATACCATATACTGGGACTCCAATTGATGCTTCTACGAATTATGACTTGAGCAATTCGGAAATAGATTTTACTAAAACAGTACAAGGACATTCAGAATTTGACTTTGACTTTGAATTTACAATTACAAAAACAGGATCTAACCCTATAAAAACCTCAGAGTCTATAACTTATTCAATGATTTTGGGTGATCAGAAATTCAGTAAAGTTTCTGGCTACTTTAAAGATTTAGATTTTGAAAATTTAACAGGTTCATTTAATATTCCATTTTTTGAGAATAGTAAAAATGGTTTAATTAGAGTTGTTGAACCAGAGCTTCATTTTATAACTGAAAACAGTATAGGTCTTCCAATTGATTTAATTTTTGATGAATTTGATGGCAAAGATAATTTCGATAATATCGTTCCATTGACTAAAAATATTGGGAACTTAGAATTGAACATTCCACGAGCTACTGTTGAGGGAGAATTTGTTCTTGATTCTCAAGTTTTAGATAATTCAAATAGTAATTTGATTGATTATATCTCGAATAGACCCATCAACAATTATTATAAAGTCAGTGTTCGGCCAAATCTATTGAATGCATCACGGCATTGGTTGCTTGATACTTCAAGAATATCGAGTCAAATTAACATTACCCTTCCTTTATATGGAACGCTCAATGATTATTTACTGGAAGAAACAAGACCATTTGATTTGTCTCTGGAAAACGCTGAAGAAATAAAGGAAGTATTGGTCCGTTTATATTCAGAAAATGGGTTTCCTGTAGATGTTAAGACCCAACTCTATTTTGAAGATAGCTTAACAAATACCATTATCGATTCTTTGTTTATAAGCGATAGGGTTATTTCTAAAGCTGCTTTAGTTGATTTAGATGGTAACCCAATAGGAGCATCTAGTCAGATTATAGATGTTGTCCTAGATGCTGAACGAGTAGATAAAGTAATAGAAGCTAATCAGGTCAGAGCACAGGCTCATTTATCAACAACCACAACTGGTGGAGCACAGCCAAATGTGAAGATATTTAGTGATAATAAAATAATGCTGCAGTTTGGTGTGCAAGCAGAGGTTCTAATTAATCAGGAATTATGATGAGAAAGTTATTGATATTTTTTGGCCTTATTTTATTGTCTTTAGGTCATCTTAGGGCTCAGAATAACCTTACCCTATATAACATGAGGCCTGTACCTCAGCGAATGGCAATTAATCCTGCATTTACTCCAACATGCAAATGGTACTTTGGAACACCAGCTTTGTCTTCTTTGGATTTTTCATACAACAGTCGTGCTTTAGGTTTTAATGAACTATCGAATGCTTTAGAACCCAATGGATCAAATTATACAATAGATATAACTCAATTGGCTAATGTTTTCTCAAGTGGTGTTTCCATAAACTCTGCCTATAACCATGAATGGATTGGTTTTGGTTTCCGTTTGCGAAAGAGCATGTGGTCTTTCAGTATCAATGAAAAGTTGAAATCGAGAGTATTACTTCCACCAGACTTTTTCCGACTGGTTTTTGAGGGTAATGGGGGGGATAATGTTGGGGATGTTTTTGATCTTGGTTTTGCCATGGACTTTATTCATACCCGTGAGTTTGCAGTAGGATATAGCCGTTCGTTTATTGATGATAAGTTGAGGATTGGTGGTCGTATAAAATATATCGCAGGAATTAATGCAATTCAGACTGATCGAAATGATTTGTTTTTTGAAACCAGTGAAAGTGCATTTACCTATAATGTTAAGTCGGATTTGAAGTTTAATACCTCATTGATGCCTATCGATTTAAATACCCCATTGAATTCAATATTACTGGGTAATCAACAAAATAGTGGTTTTGGTATTGATGTCGGTGCAAATCTAAAATTGAATAAAAAACTTTCATTATCTGCAAGTATTATTGATTTGGGTGTAGTTCAATGGAGGGATAATTTAAAATCGACATTCACTAAGAATCCTGGTGTTTATCATGAGTATAGAGGTATGGATATTCAAGATTTTATAGGGGACTCTGCTAATCAGAAAAAAGGATTTGAAACATTTAAGGATACGTTAATGGAAATCATTGCACTGGATTCTTCTTCAGAGTCTTTTAGTACAGGATTGATGGGTGAATTTTATGTAGGTGGAAATTTACACATTACAAAAAATCACAATATTGGAGCATTAATGTATGGTAGCTTCCACAAAAAAGAGTTTTATCCAGCATTGACATTGTCTTGGAATTCTCAGATTGGACGAGTATTGGCTCTTAGTGCAAGTTATACAATGTATCGAGAAAGTTATGTGAACTTAGGTTTTGGAGCGGCATTAAAGTTAGGCCCAGAGCAATTTTATATAACTACAGATAATGCAATGGGGTCAATGACGGATAACACAAGAAATCTAGGGGTTCATTTCGGTTGGAATCATATATTTGGCAAAAAGAAAGATAAAAAATAGCATGCGATATTTAATTTACTCATTTCTGACCATTATAGTTTTTGGATGTGTGAGTTGTCAAAAAGATTATGTAAAACTAAATGATGATGAAATTAAGGATTACATATCAAAAAATAATTTAGATGCTCAGCGAACAACTGAGGGTTTATATTACATTATCAATGAGGAAGGGACTGGAGATCGTCCAACTGTGAGTGATGATGTGACAGTACATTACAGTGGTTATCTAACCACCGGAAGTATTTTTGATTCGTCATATGATCGAGGGGAGCGAGTTAGTTTTCCATTAAGAGGGGTGATTCAGGGATGGCAAATAGGCATACCTAAAATTAAGGAGGGAGGTTCTTGTAAATTAATAATCCCATCTCATCTAGCCTATGGTGCAAATCCTCCTAGTAGATCAATTCCTGAAAATGCAGTTTTAATATTTGATATAGAGCTGTTCGAAGTAAATTAGTATTAACCTAGTTTCATAATGCTCAGGAATAAATCTACATCAGTAGAAATTTCTTTGTACGAACCGTGATTTCTAAACCATGTGAGTTGCCTCTTGGCATAATTTCGAGTGTGTTGTTTTATTTTGTCTACAGTCACATCTTTTGTCATTTCACCATCAAAAAATGTAAAGAATTCTTTGTACCCCACAGTATTTAATGCATTCAGTTTTCTATTTGGTAAAAGCGATTTAGCCTCAGCCTCAAAACCATCTTTTAACATTTGGTCCACACGTTGATTTATTAGGCTATATAGTTCTTGTCGGTTACGATTTAGGTAGTAGTATGAGGTTGAGTAAAAATCATTTTTAGGCATTTCCTTCATGCTATCAGGTTTACCTTGTTTGATCTCAATTGCTCGAATAATTCGCTGAGGATTACTTAGGTTAACCTTGTTGCCGTCAATTTCCATCGTGTTTGCAATATTGCGAAGTGCATCAATACCTTCTGTTTCTAAGATGAAATTTAGTTGTTGACGAAGCTGGTCGTTTTTTGGAGGAAGGTTATCAAGCCCCTCAGTAGCTGCTTTGATATAGAGCCCTGTTCCACCTGTCATAATTACAATATCATGCTTTATGAAAAGCTCTTTAAGTAATAAATTCACTTCCTCGTTGTATAATCCAGCATCATAAGGATCGTGAATACTATGACTAGCAATAAAGTGATGCTTTACCTCTTGTAGTTCTTTTTGACTGGGTCTAGCAACACCAATATTAAGTTCCTTATAAATTTGTCTAGAATCGCAAGAAATTATTTCTGTATTGAAATAGTTAGCAACTTTTATAGCAAAATCTGTTTTTCCAACTGCTGTTGGACCTGCCAACACAATTAGTTTTTTAGTCTTCTGGGGCTCCATTATTTATTTGAGATTCATCTATTTCAGATTCATCTATATCATTTCCGAACAAGTTAAAATCGTTTTCGTTTTCTT
>CAJWLP010000059.1 GCA_913043145.1 uncultured Bacteroidota bacterium | reverse complement strand
CACAAAGTTTTGTAGCTTGAGGATCTTTATTATCTAAACTTGAAGCCGCTCTATACACCATTAACCTAGATGCTTCTAATTCTGTGGCCATATCAGCTAATTTAAACTGCGTAACTTGAAATTGATCAATTGATTTACCAAACTGTTTTCTTTCTGCTGAATATGTAATAGACGCTTCTAATGCAGCTCTTGCTCCGCCTAATGAGCAAGCGGCTATATTTATTCTTCCACCATCAAGACCTTTCATAGCAATTTTGAAACCATCACCCTCATTACCAACTATATTATCAATTGGGATTTCACAATTATCAAAATTAACCATTGAAGTATGTTGACTATTCCAACCCATCTTCTTTTCCTGTTTACCAAAAGATAATCCTTTAGTTCCCTTCTCAACTAATAAACAAGAAACTCCATTTGCACCCTCGCCACCTGTTCTACACATCACGGCAAAAACATCGCTAGTTGGTCCACCAGAAATAAAGCTTTTAGATCCATTTAATAAATAGTGACTATTTCCTTTTTTTGAGGCTGTAGTTTTTAACGCAGCTGCATCAGACCCCGAACCAGCCTCCGTTAGACAATAACTGGACATTATATCCATTGTAGATAATTTTTTGATAAACTTTTCTTTTAAATTTTCTGATCCATGAGAATCAATCATCCATGTTACCATATTATGTATGGTCAAATAAGCAGCAGTAGAGACACACCCTCTTGATAACTCTTCAAACACAATTGCTGCGTCTAGTCGACTAAGTCCTGAACCACCATGCTTTTCATTAACGTATATTGCCGCCAATCCAAGTTCAGCAGCTTTTTTTAGAGCCTCAACTGGAAAGATTTCTTTCTGATCCCATTCAGATGCGTAAGGTTTGAATTCAGTTTCAGAAAAATTTTTAGCCATTTCTTTGATTGCTAACTGATCTTCATTATATTCAAAATTCATCTGATGCCTCATTCAAATTATACATTTAATAGATATTAAATTTAATTAGAATTCAATATCATTTCTGATGCTTTTTCTGCAATCATTAATGTTGGCGCGTTTGTGTTACCTGAAGTGATAGACGGCATAATAGATGCATCAGCAATTCTTAAACCCTCAACGCCTCTAACTTTTAACTCTTCATCTGTTACTGAAGAGTTGCTTGGTCCCATAGCACATGTACCAACGGGATGAAAAATAGTTGTACCAATATCTCCTGCAACTTTTTTGAGTTCTTCATCTGATTGAAACTTTATTCCGGGTGCGTACTCTTTAGGGTTATACTTTTTCATGGCTGGCTGAGTGATTATCTTCCTTGCAAGCCTTATTGATTGAGCGGCAACAATTCTGTCTTGTTCTTCAGATAAATATCTTGGGTCAATATCTGGAGGTGATTTCGGATCTTTAGAATTTATATGAACGCTTCCCCTACTTTGGGGATTTAAATTACAAACGCTCGCAGTTAATCCTGGAAAATCATGGAGTGGATCTCCAAACTTATCCAAGGATAGTGGTTGAACGTGAAATTGTAGATTTGGGGTTTCGTAAGAGTCATCCGACATTGCAAACACACCTAATTGACTTGGTGCCATCGACATAGGTCCAGTTCTATTTAAAACATATTCTAAACCAATACCAATTTTTCCCCAAAGAGAGTTTGCTTTTTGGTTTAAAGTCACAGCATTCTCTAATTTGTAGATAACTCTCAACTGGAGATGATCCTGTAAGTTTTCCCCTACATTTACACTGTTGATCTTGGTTTGAATTCCTAAATCAGATAAAACTTTATTATTTCCTATTCCTGATAATTCTAAAATTTTAGGGGAACCTATTGAACCAGCAGATAACACGACTTCTCTATTTACAAAGAATTTTTCTAATTGCCCATTTCTTGTAACGTCAACGCCTATTACTTTATTATTTTCTAAAATTAAATTATTAACCTCACATTTTTTTATAATATGTAAGTTTTTTCTGTTCTTAATTGGTTTAATAAATGCTTTTACCGTATTCCAACGAAAACCAGACTTTTGGTTTACTTTGAAGTATGAAACCCCATAATTATTACCATCATTAAAATCGTCTATTTGTGGAATGCCTGACTCCACAGTAGCTTCTTGGAAACTATCTAGTATATCCCAAGATAACCTTTGCTGATTTACCTTCCATTCACCACCTGTTCCATGAAATTGATTTTTTCCACTAAAATTATCTTCCATATTTTTAAAATAAGGTAGGACATCATCCCAGCTCCAACCCTCATTTCCCATTTGTCGCCATTGGTCGTAATCATTCGACTGTCCTCTCATGTAAATCATACCATTTATAGAGGAGCACCCCCCCATAACCTTACCTCTTGGATAATTCAAAGATCTACCGTTTAATCCATTTTGAGCTGTAGTTTTAAATAACCAATCAGTTCTTTTGTTGCCCATACAATATAAATAGCCAACAGGTATATGAACCCAATGATAATTGTCACTTCCACCAGCTTCAAGTAATGCTACAGAGTATTTACCGTTTGCTGACAACCGATTCGCTAAAAGACATCCTGCAGTACCTGCTCCAACTACTATAAAATCAAATTTTAGGGACATAAAAAATTCCTTTTTCAATTCTACCAATAAGGAGAATATTATTAAATTATGATATTTGATCTAGGGAATATTTACTATGTTAAAAATAAATTTTTAAAGTTTTTCTTAAATCTGTATTAAGTATTTTTTTTAAAAGTGAAAATTATTAATTTATCAATTGGGTTAAAAAGTCATAAGGATATTATTGCTGACTTAGAAGGTGCCTTGTCAACAATATAATGTAAATGTTTACTTATTAATTTTATAAACATAAAATTACATACGAAATAGTCAGCTTACTTAGAACTTGTTATACCTGATTTATAATTATATAAAAGTGGTGTATTTATTAATTAGAGGAGCCTAATCATGGACGGATTATGTTGTGGACCAGGTTATGCTAGCCCTTCTGAAGCTATTCAAGCCCCAAGAGAAAAATTACTATATACTATCGCCATCTATACTGGGACTGGAATTCAAAAACCTGACTATCTTGCAACTATTGATATAGATCCAGATAGCAAAAATTATTCAAAAGTTATTCATAGACTTGAAATGCCTGGGATTGGAGATGAACTACATCATATGGGTTGGAATGCATGTTCGTCATGTCATAGTGACGAAAAAATGAGTCGAAAATACTTATTAGTACCAGGAGTACGTTCTAATAATATATATGTTGTTGATACTGCAACTAATCCTTTATCACCAAGTATTTACAAAATAATTGACGGATCTGAAATTAAATCCAAAACAAATCTCTCAGGACCCCATACAGTTCATTGTTTAGGATCTGAAATTATTATTTCTTTTCTTGGTGACGCTAGAGGAGAAGCTCCAGGTGGGTATTTGCATCTAAATAAAGATTTTGAAATTCAAGGTCGTTGGGAAAACTCTATGGGAGACATTCCTTTTAGTTATGACTTTTGGTATCAACCACGCCATAATGTTATGATTAGTTCTGAATGGGCAGCACCAAATACTTTTATGCCAGGATTTGATCTTGAAGAAGTTGGACACTTAAAATATGGACGCCGATTACATGTTTGGGATTTTGAAAAGAAAAAACCAATTGAAACAATGTATTTAGGTGAAGATGGGCTTATACCACTTGAAGTCAAGTTTTTACATGACCCCAATAGTAGCCATGGATTTTGTGGCGCAGCTCTTAGCACAAATGTAATTCATTTCTGGAAATCTAAAGAAGATAAGTGGGAGTGGGAAAAAATCATTGACGTCGACAATGAACCACATCCAGACTGGCCGATTCCAATACCTGGTGTAATGTCAGCTATATTAGTTTCAATGGATGATAAATATCTCTATATAAATAATTGGTTGCATGGTGATATGCGTCAATATAATATTTCTGATCCTCATAAACCTGTTCTAACTGGACAAATATGGATGGGAGGTCTTTTAGACAAAGCACCTGTTGTAAATGGAGTTAAAATTGCAGGTGGACCACAAATGTATCAATTATCCCTGGATGGTAAGAGAATGTACGTAACAACATCTCTTTTTTCAACTTGGGATAATCAATTTTATCCAGATATTCGTACCCAAGGTGGCGTTATGCTTATGATTGATTGTGATGTAGAAAATGGTGGTATGAAAATTAATGAAGAATTCGTTGTTGATTTTGGAAAAGAACCTAATGGACCCAGTCGATGTCATGAAAGCCGTTACCCGGGTGGTGATTGTACAAGTGATATTTGGTTATGAATAAAATTACAATTGCTAATCGCGGTAATAGTTTTTTTAAAGTGAAAGGGTCAAAGCCCTTACTACATGAATTACGTGAACTAGGACTTGATCTACCTTACGGATGTCAGTATGGAGGGTGTATAACGTGTGCTGCCAAGCTTATCGAAGGCAAAGTTGACCAACGAGCTCAAGTTGCTCTAAATAATAGGCAAATAAATGATGGTTATGTAATTTTATGTGTCGCTCGCGCTACAACTGATTGTACTTTTGAGATTGGCGTTGAAAGTCATGACAAGCTTTATCGTAAT
>CAJWLP010000058.1 GCA_913043145.1 uncultured Bacteroidota bacterium | reverse complement strand
AAAAACTCCTCTTGAATCGAGTCAAGTGGCAGATACCAATTGGTAGTTTCTTTTAATACAGGGGCGTTTCCAGTTAGAGCAGATCGTGGATTAATGAGTTCTCTTGGATTACTCGTTCTACCACATTGTTCACATTGATCACCATATGCATCTTCATAGGAGCAATTTGGACACGTTCCCACAATATAACGGTCTGCTAAAAATTGTTGAGCTTCTTCATCATAAAATTGTTTAGATGTTATTTCTTCAAACACCTTATTTTTATGTAGTGTTGAGAAAAAATCTTGTGCAGTTTGGTGGTGCAGTTGATTAGTGGTTCTGCTAAACTGATCGAAATGGATTCCAAATTGGTCAAGACTATTGACAATAAGTGAATGATTCTCATCAACAACTTGTTGTGGTGTCTTTTTTTCTTTTTTGGCTTTGAGTGTAATAGGAACACCGTGTTCGTCTGTACCGCAAACAAAAAGGACATCTTTTCCCATCATTTTTAGATACCGGTAGTGGATATCTGAAGGGAGAAAACACCCAGCAATGTGCCCAATATGTATTGGTCCGTTAGCATAAGGGAGTGCACAAGTGATAAGATGTCTTTTTGGCATTGGAGCAAAAATAAGAGAAAGCCTGAAGTCAATGGCTATGAAAGCTTAATGTTTTGAATTCTTCTTGTTTTTAAATTTTGTTAATATGGGATGCAATATAACAGCCAATAAAATAATGGAGGTTCCTAAGTAAAAATTGAAATTTAGAATCGTGTCCTCATTGAGCAACCAAATAGCTAATAATATTCCATAAACAGGCTCTAGGTTGATGCTCAAATTTGAGATAAAAGCAGACAATTCTTTGAGTGAATTGATAGCAAGTGCAAAAGCTAAGCTGGTGCAGAGTAACCCGAGTATAATCAACCAAACCCAGTCAGTTCCTATGGGCATCCATTGAGTTTGGGGTATAAATTTATTAATAAATGGTGAGGCTAGAGAAATGAATAAAAATCCAGAAGTTAACTCTATGGTAGTGACTGAAAGTGTGTTTTGTCCTGCAATATATTTTTTATTTAAGGTTGAAAATAAAGCAGCTAAAAAAGCAGAAATAATACCTATAATGATAGCATTATAGTATGACTCTCCAATACCACTTAGTAAGTAGATGCCAAAAATCACAACAACTCCTAAAAGTAACTCAATCCATTCAAACTTTGATCGAGTAACGAGGGGTTCCAAAACAGAAGTAAAAAGTGAAGCTGTTGCAAGACAAGCAAGGGTGACAGATGCACTTTGACCAATTTTTATGCTTCCATAAAAAGTCAACCAATGCAGTGCTACTAGAATACCAATACCAACAAATTTTAATAAGTTCTTTTTTGTAATTAGGAGGATTCCTTTGAATACACCAGGTATAAATGCTAATCCAAGAATGGCTATCCATAACCTATTCCAAACCAGTGCAACTTCATCCAATGAAATTAATTTTCCAAGAATTGCAGTAAATCCAAAAAGAAAGACAGCTATATGAAGCTGTATGTAGGCTTTATTTTTTGAAGATTGTTTTTCCAAGACTAAAACAATATTAGTTGGTCGGACAGTAAAAAAAAATTAAACGCACAAAAAAACCCAGTCTACAACTGGGTTCGTTAAATTCTTATATTAATTACCAATCATCATCGTCAATAAACGGAGTGGCTGCACATGTAGTCTTGAGGTCATCGATAAAATTATTCATGTGATTATTACATGCAATTAAAATTTGATCATTGCCTCTTGTATTTTTCTTAGCATTCAAGTAATATTCCATGTAAGTTACATCATCTGGTTTTCCGTTCGTGCTTTTAGATACATGAACAAAATTATTAAACTTATAACGATATCTTTCATCTTTAAAACGAAGCTCCATGTCAAATTTAATAATGCCTGCTTGTACTTTTTTGTATTCGTTTAATTGAACGGCTAGCGGCATATTGACATATGCTTTGATTGTTTGGCCTTCTTTTCCATCTGGATCAATACCTGCAGCATCGATCATACTTTTAGCTTCACGCTTTCCAAATTTAGTTTGCATCCATACTAGTGCTCTTTGATATAGAGAATCTGATAAAGAGTAATCGTCACCACCAAGATCTAAAAACCGTTCTGGAACAATGACTTCAACAACTTCCATGTATGTTATGAGTTGAGAAGAACTATCGTAGGGCATGCTAGTAAATCGTTGATATGGTCTTGCTTTAGTTTCTGGTCTGGCCGATCGAACATAATCGCCACTTCCACCAAAATTAAAGTCACCCCCATCATCTTCTGTCCAACTATCATCGATGCTTTCGTTGTCATTCCATGAATCATCACCATTCTCGTTATCAGTACTTTGAGTGCCGTCATCATCAGAGCCCCATGAATCATCTTGTTCACCCCAAGAGTCATCTTGGTTATCCCATGATTGAGAATATACTAATGTGTAGGAAGTTAATATTGATAGTAGTATGAATAATATTTTTTTCATAAGTATAAGTAATTAGCGATGTTTCAATAAACACGCGTACGAATAAGGTCAACGAAAGTAATCTAATATTTATTTTTATACAATTCGAAGATTTGTTAAAATATGTCCATTAAACGTATTGAATAATCAATTTGTTTTGTCTATTTGCATTTCAACTATTCACTTTAATAGTCCATGAACAAATACTTTTTATTTTTTTTAGTTTTACTTTTTACTTTTTTGGGATGTACAAACAATCAAAAAAATGACCATTTTCTTAATGAGGATGCCCACTCATATGCCAATTTTAATGATGTGAGAATTACTCATATGAATTTGAGCTTGACGGTTGATTTTCAAAAAAATACATTAGATGGTAAGGTTGATGTTTCAGTTGACAATTACACCAATGCAAAGCAATTGATATTAGATTCAAAAGATTTAACAATACACAAGGTATTACTCGATAATGGTGTTGAAACTTCGTTTACATTGGGCGATATAAGTGAAATTTTTGGACAACCATTAACGATCAATATTAAACCATCCACCAAAGTGGTTTCGATTTATTACACAACAAGTCCTGATGCAGAAGCATTACAATGGCTTACTCCCGAACAAACACTTGGTAAAGAACATCCATTTTTATTTAGTCAATCACAAGCAATTTTAGCACGTTCATGGGTTCCATGCCAAGATGGGCCTGGAGTTAAATTTACCTATGAAGCAACAATAAAAACAGATTCAAATCTTATCGCTTTGATGAGTGCAGAAAATGGGACTTCTAAAAATAATGATGGAGTGTATACATTTAAAATGGATCAGCCTATTTCCTCTTATTTACTAGCATTGACTGTTGGTGATTTGGCGTTTGCAAGCACTGGAAGAAATTCGGGTGTTTATGCTGAACCAGCCATGCTCGAAAAATCAGTTTGGGAACTGAATGCAATGCAAAGTATGATTGATAGTGCGGAACAGCTATATGGACCTTATGCTTGGGAACGCTATGATGTTGTTATACTTCCTCCAAGTTTTCCTTTTGGTGGAATGGAAAATCCACGTTTAACGTTTGCTACACCGACTATCATAGCTGGCGACAGAAGTTTAGTAGCATTAATTGCTCATGAGTTAGCTCATAGTTGGAGCGGGAATCTAGTCACCAACGAAACTTGGAATGATTTCTGGCTGAATGAAGGTTTTACAGTATACTTTGAGCAACGGATCATGGAAAAAATATTTGGAAAACCCTATGAAGAAATGCTCACCAAATTGGGTATGGGTGAATTAGAGGCAACCATAGATGATTTAATAAAAGAGGGCAATTCTGATGACACACACCTATATCTAAACTTAGATGGAAGAAATCCAGATGACGGCTTGACAGATGTAGCTTATGAGAAAGGGCGTTTTTTCCTACAAAAAGTCGAATCTGTAGTGGGTAGACAAAGATTTGACTCCTTTCTTAAAAATTATTTTAAGGCAAATAAGTTTAAGCCGATGAATACAGAACGATTTATTAGAAACCTTAATAATCATTTATTAACACCAGAAGAAGAACAAGCTATTAATATTAATGCTTGGGTGTATGGGCCAGGATTACCAGACAATGCCTTGATTCCATATTCTGAAGAGCTAGACCGAGTGGAAAGTGCCATTGCACAGTACAACAACAACCAGATTATGGCTAACAAGATAGATATATCTGGATATACTACCCATCACTGGTTATATTTTTTAAGAGGGCTTAAAAATTTAGATTCGATTAAAATGCGTGATTTAGATGACAACTTTAAGTTCACTCAAACTGGAAATAGTGAGATAGCATGCGATTGGTTTAAACATTGCATTGACAATCAATATGATGTTGCATTTCCGGCGTTGAGTGATTTCTTAATTAGGGTCGGAAGAAGAAAATTTTTAACCCCACTATATACTCGTTTAGCAAAAACTCCTCAAAATAAGGCTTGGGGAAAAGAGGTGTATCAAACGGCTAGAAAGGGATATCATTCGGTGAGTTATCATTCGATTGATGAGGTTTTGAAGTAAATTATAGAGCAGATTAAATTTGTTTGGGGAATTAAAAATGCAAACTAACTTTGCATCCGCTTAATACAAGCAGGGCCTATAGCTCAGTTGGTTAGAGCACCTGACTCATAATC
>CAJWLP010000057.1 GCA_913043145.1 uncultured Bacteroidota bacterium | reverse complement strand
TGAGTTTTTTGATTTTGCAAGACGAATCAAAAGAGGTTCAGATGGTGAGGCTTATTTTAATTTTGGGAAATACCTCAACAAACGTGTGATTGATGTTTTTAAAGAAAATAGAGGTTATTATGACTGGATGATGAAAGGTGATTTTCCTGAAAATACAAAATCAGTAATTACCAAATTAGCACTAGCTAGCAGAAACACCTAATTTCGTTTAACTTATGGAGTTGTCCAATTATCATAGTATCCAACAGATAAGAGATCTTTTAACCACAAATAAAAAGATCGAATTGTCTGGTGAATCAAAAGAAAAGATAACAAAATGTAATGCCTTTTTGTTATCCAAAATTGAAGATAAAAACTCAGTAATTTATGGTGTAAATACAGGTTTTGGTTCTCTATGTAATACCAAGATTGATCAAAAGGATTTAACTCAATTACAAGTGAATTTAATCCGTTCACACGCCTGTGGTATGGGGGATTATGTCCCACATGACATTGTTAAGATAATGCTACTTTTAAAAGTGAAAAGTCTGAGTTATGGTTATAGTGGTGTGCAGCTAGCGACTGTAGAAAAACTATTGGATCTATACAATACATCTACCCTTCCAGTTATTTATGAGTTGGGTAGTCTAGGAGCAAGTGGAGATTTAGCTCCGTTGAGCCATATGAGTTTGCCTCTGATTGGAGAAGGAATGGTATGGAGTAAAGATTCAATAACCATCAAAAAGGCTAAACCTAGTAATCTTGTTTTGGGTCCCAAAGAGGGGTTAGCTCTCATTAATGGTACTCAGTTTATGCAGGCTTATGGTTTGAGTTGTTTATTTAAATCACAACAAATACTAGAAAGAGCAGATCTTCATGCAGCATTGTGTATTGACGCTTATGATGGTAGGAAAGAACCATTTTTGAGGTACAGTCATGACATTCGACCTCATAATGGGCAGTTGGACACGGCAAAAGCTATTTTAGGTCATCTCTCAGGCAGTGAAATAATAGAACAGTCCAAAAATCACGTGCAAGATCCATACAGTTTTCGATGTGTACCACAAGTTCATGGAGCTTCCAAAGATGTATATGATCAAGTGGCCGCAGTAATTGAAACAGAAATTAATTCGGTTACAGATAACCCCAACGTATTTCCCGATGAGGACTTGGTCTTAAGTGCAGGGAATTTTCATGGACAACCTCTAGCTCTGCAATTAGACTTTTTAGCAATAGCCATTGCAGAAATCGGCAGTATAGCAGAACGAAGGATTTATCGTTTACTTGAAGGTAAACGAGGCCTGCCTGCTTTCCTAACAAGTAATCCTGGATTAGAAAGTGGATTGATGATTGCACAATATACTGCCGCAAGTATAGTAAGTCAAAATAAACAATTCTGTACTCCAAGCTCTGTTGATACCATTGAAAGTAGTAATGGTCAAGAAGATCATGTGAGCATGGGTGCTAATGCGGCGACCAAATGCCTTAGGGTAATAAATAACGTTGGGAGAATTCAAGCTATAGAGTTACTTACAGCTTGTAAGGCTTTAAAATACAGGAAGCCATTAGGGTCTTCCGACAAAATCGAAAAATTACTAAAGGAAGTTGATGGAATTGCAAACATCTCTGATTCTGATAAGGTGTGGGCAGACGAAGTTCAAAAGATTCAAGACTATATATCAACATAAAAACTAAAACTTATTATCATTAAATTCATTTAATGAGTAGAATAAATAGATTAAATATAGATATGAAACTAAGACCTGTTACCAAGACATACCTGATTTTGTGCTTTCTTATTGTGGGATTAACCATAAACTTAAAAGCACAGAATAAATATCCAATTGGAGGGAAACTCAGACATGAAAAAACCAAAGATCCTGTTGTGGGTGCAACCGTTTTTGCAATTGGGTCAGATAGTAGTATTGCAGCTGGTTCAGTGTCTGATGAAAATGGAGCTTTTTCTATTATGCTTGGAAGGGGGGAGTATATCGTCAAAATTAATTATCTTGGTTTAGAGCCATACTCTGAACCAATACGTGTTTGGAGAGATGACTACTTAGGAACAATCACAATGAAAGTAGATGCTGAGAATTTGAGTGAAGTTACGGTTTCAGAAAAAGCAGTTGCTGCAACTGTAGAAGGTGATACCGTTTCGTTTAATGCAAGAGCATACAAAACAACTCAAAATGCAAGTGCTAAAGATTTGGTTGAGAAAATGCCGGGAATTCAAGATAATGATGGAGAAATTCAAGCTCAAGGAGAAAAAGTACAGCAAGTGTTAGTTGATGGTAAACAATTTTTTGGTCAGAATCCTAAAACAGCCCTCTCTACTTTACCTGCAGAAGTGGTCGATAAAATTCAAGTATTTGACGATAATAGTGAGCAAAGTAAGGCAAGTGGTGTAGATGACGGAACACGAATTAAAACCTTGAACATCGTTACTAAAATTAATATGAGAAATGGTGAGTTTGGGAAAGTTTATGCAGGATATGGGAGCGATGATCGATATAGTGCAGGAACAAATCTAAATATGTTTAGAGGTGAACGCAGATTGTCTATACTTGGGCAGTTAAATAATATCAATCAACAGAATTTTAGTACGGAAGACTTGCTTGGGGTAGTGGCAGATAATAGTGGAGGAGGTAAGGGAAGAGGAGGACGAGGTCCAGGCGGCAAGAGACCTTCTTTTTTGAGCGGATTTTCAGCAAATGGAAGTGCCAGTGATTTTATGGTGAATCCGTCCGGTGGGATTACTGAAACAGAGGCTTGGGGAGCAAATTATCAAGATAAGTGGGGCGAAAAAGTAGATATTAGTGGGAGCTATTTTTACAATAAAGGAGATAACATTTCTTTGACCAATACATATCAGCAGTATTATTTGGGGAATACTTTAGGTCAAGAGTACGACGAATCTAGCAACAGTTTTAGCACGAATATTAATCATAAATTCAATGCAAAAGTGGTATACAAGCTTAGTCCAAGAGCTTCATTTTTTTATCTACCGAGCTTTAGTATGCAAGATAATGTAGGTAACACGCTAGATACCAGTCAAACAATGGCCGAAGCTATTGCAATTAATTCACTGGGTCAACGATTCAATAGCGACCTAGTTGGACTCAAAGCAACAAGTAATCTGATGTTTCGATTAAACGGAGAAAAACGAGGGAGGAGTTTGTTTATTCAATGGAGAAATGAGATGGATAGAACCAAGGGAAATAATCAATTGAATGCTGTTAATGAGAATGTGAACCAGTCAGTCCTAAATATCGACCAGAAGGGAGATTTGGATGAGGACTTAGATGGACTAAAAGCCAGTGTCATGTTCAGTGAACCCATCGGTAAAAAAGGATTGGGTCTGTTTGCAACTTACGACTATTCAACTAGTATTAACGTAATGAATCAAAAAATGTTAAGTGGTGTGATCGATAACTCACCGGGGCAGTTAGATTCGTTATTATCTATTCAATACAACAATGATTGGACAACACAAACCGTAGGAATTGGCTCACGTAAATTTGGTAGAAAAGGTGGATTTGTTGTCAGAGTAAATTATGAATTAGCTGAATTAACCAATGATCAGACCATTCCAATAGCTGAAAACCGAAGTCAGGGATTCAATAATATACTGCCGTTTGCTTTGTATCGTGCTAGATTGAAAAATAAAGCATCTTGGTTTAGCATGTATCGAACTTATACTTCTAAGCCAACTGCACAACAACTCTCCCCAGTTGTGGATAATAGCAATCCGCTTCAACTAACACAAGGGAATACTCAACTTGTTCAGCAGTACGGACATTGGTTAATGTCCAAGTACAATTTTGCCAATACCAACAAGGATGTAGTTTTCTATGCTATGGTAAATGGAGGATGGAGTAATAATTTTATTGGTCAGAGTATTTACACTGCCACTAGGGACCTAGATTCATCATTAAATTCTGTTGTGTTATCCAAAGGAACTCAGCTCACTCAACCCTTAAATCTAGATGGTCAATACTCACTAAATACATTTGTAACATATGGAATGCCTATTTCGTCCTTGAAAAGTAATTTGAATATGAATGTTTCAACACGATTGTCTAATATTCCATCTATGATTAACCTGGTGAAGTCCAACACCCTCAATCAAAGTTATGAAATGGGATTAGTATTGAGTAGTAATATTAGTGAAGAATTAGATTTTACTTTGTCTTCCAAAACGGCCTATAATTTATCCGAAAATTCATTAAATTCAGATTTAGATAACATTTACTGGGTGCAGACCAACAAAATAAAGCTGGATTGGGTTACACCAATTGGATTGACTTTTCGAACGAATTTTAGGTATCAAAATTTCTATGGTTTAGGTTCAGATTTAGACAATACGGTAATGCTCTGGACTGCCGGTTTGGGCAAGCAATTGTTTAATAACAAACGCGGTGAAATTCAGTTGAGTGTGTTTGATATCCTCAACCAGAACAATAATATTAGTCAAAACTTCTATGACAGCTATTATGAGGCAACCAATCGTAATGTGCTAACCCGTTATTTCATGGTCAATTTTAGCTATAACATTCGAAAATTTCGTGAGGATATAACGAGATAAGTTTGCGTCCAAAATTTGTTTTGAAAATTAAATAAGAAAAACGACATTTGCACCCTCGCTGGAAAAAGGAGAACCAGCGAATTATAAAAAATTATAAAAAATGGTAAAATTAAGACTTCGTAGACAAGGAAGAAAAGGAAAACCTTTCTACTACATTGTGGCGGC
>CAJWLP010000056.1 GCA_913043145.1 uncultured Bacteroidota bacterium | reverse complement strand
AATTAGTTATTAACCGCGATAACTATCTCAGCATATTTTATCGTTAATGGTTAAATATTCAAAAAGGTATTATTCGAAAACCACATGAGAATAATATGCTTCAACTCCTCATTAGATAAATCAATATTATTTTCAGATTTTTGATTAATTGACAACCTATTTAAAAGTTATCTTTGAAGTGAATTTAAACGAATGGTCATAGAGCAGATATACACGAATTGCCTTGCACAGGGAGCTTATTTTATTGAGAGTAACGGTGAAGTAGCTATAATAGATCCATTGCGAGAAATCGATTCTTACATCAATAAGGCTGATAAATTAAATGCCAAAATAAAATATATTTTTGAGACTCATTTTCATGCTGATTTTGTAAGTGGCCATGTTACTTTATCCAAAAAAACAGGAGCCAATATTGTTTATGGACCATTAGCTAATCCAACTTATGATGCTATTATAGCAGAAGACAAACAAGAATTTAAGATTGGCAATATCACCATTATTGCCTTACACACTCCAGGACACACTATGGAAAGCACCACCTATCTGCTTAGAGATAAAGATGGGAAAGATCATTGCATATTCTCTGGAGATACATTATTTCTAGGAGATGTTGGACGACCTGATTTAGCTCAAAAATCAGCAAATATTACCCAAGAAGAATTAGCTGGAATATTGTATGACAGTCTTCGAAATATCATCATGCCCCTGGCAGATGACGTCATCGTATATCCTGCTCACGGAGCAGGAAGTGCTTGTGGGAAAAATATGATGACAGAAACAGTTGATACACTAGGCAATCAAAAACAGATGAATTACGCCTTGAGATCGGATATGACCAAAGCTGAATTTATTGAAGAAGTCACTACTGGGTTGTCTTTACCACCTGCATACTTTCCAATGAATGTGATGATGAATAAGTCTGGTTATGCAAACATCGATGAAATTATCTCAAAAGGAAATTCGCCGCTTAGCCCCTCCGATTTCGAGAATATTGCTAATGAGAGTCGTGCCATTATCCTTGATGTTCGGCACGAAAAAGAATTTATTCAAGGCCATATCCCTCAGAGCATATTCATAGGTATCGACGGAAGTTTTGCTCCATGGGTCGGAGCCGTTATTAAGGATGTAAATCAACCCATCCTCATAGTGGCTGAGGAAGACAGAATAAATGAAGTCATTACACGATTGAGTCGAGTAGGTTTTGACAATACATTAGGATATTTGAGGGGGGGTATTAAAGCTTGGGAAAAAGAAAACAGAGAGATTGACACTGTTCAGTCTGTTCCAACTAGTCAATTTGAAATAGACTATAAAACAAATAATAATCCCATTTTTGATGTCAGAAAAAAGGGCGAATGGGATACAAGCCATATTAAAGATGCACATCATGTTTGTTTGAGTATGTTTAACGAAGAACTTGCACAATTCCAAAAAGAAAAAAATTTCTATGTGCATTGTGCGGGGGGGTATCGATCGGTAATTGCATCATCTATCTTAAAAAAACGGGGCTATCACAACGTGATAAATATCGCTGAAGGTTATGATGCCATTCAACACTCATCCATAGAACTTGTTTAATAACCAATTGTTAGATAACACAATTAATTTTAATTCGTTAGTCTAGACAGATAATAGAAATGATCATACAAATTAGCCGTATTCTTCTAAGTTTCCTTTTTGTTTTTGGAGCCATAAGTAAACTAATATCTATGCCATTTTTTGATGGGATGGTAGCTGAATTAATCTTAGGGCCCGATTATTTTAATCAGCCAAAGAGTATGTTGCTAGTTCAATGGCTAACCCGAATATTAGTAGCCCTAGAATTATGGATTGGAATTGCTCTTCTTCAAAACAAAGGATTTAAAAAGATTACCTTACCGCTTACCCTAATTACATTGCTTCTTTTTACTATTCATCTAATTTATGAAAGTTTGAAGAAAGAAAATGGATTTATTGAAGGGAACTGTGGATGCTTCGGGGATGTACTACCTATGACAAACCTTGAATCAATCATTAAAAATACAATAGGGATTGTACTTACGATCTATGTTTGGGTTAAGTATAAAGGTCAATCATTTCAAGCTTGGGTACCCTCTTTATTTGTTGGATTAGTTACTCTTTTCACACTAAGCTTTGGAGTAAAATCATACCAAAATTCTACTGAGACACTGTACTCCGAAACATCAAATACTCCTCTGTTGGATACGACTAAACAAATTAAAAAGATGTTCAACAATCAAGGAAACACTGATATTGACTCTACATCAAACCCGATAATAGAAGAGAAAATCTCAATAGTAGAAACGGAAATAAAACCAACTTCAAAAGACATAGAGACTAAAACATCTCCTAGGAATAATACTTCAAATTCTATCCAAGAAATACCTCTATCTACACTTGAGCTGTTGGACTACTATGTGCCTGATTTAAAAAATCATCTTCAAAAAAATGACACTATGCTCGTTTGTTTATTTAGTATGACATGCAGTCATTGTCAAGAAGTATATCGTGATATTTCCTCCATGAAATCATCTAAAAAACTCCCCCTAATTTATCTTGTTAACTATGGCTCGGAATATGAACAAAATTATTTCTTTACCCAAGCAGGAAGCAAGGAAGATCCGCATTATCGAATTGATGATTTCACCCTATTTAAACGACTATTAGAAGGGAAAACCTATCCTAGAATCTTATATGTGAGTCAAGGGGAAATAATCAAAGAATGGGATGTTGACAGCTACCAAAAAAAGAACTTCATGAACCACTTTGGTATTCGTAAAATAGAAAAAGAAGAGCAAAAAAATGGGTTACAATTGGACTTGAATCAGGGCAATAGTCCTTGGTAATTATCTGATTTTATATTCTAATCCAAACTGGATTGCATTAGTTTGAGGAAGCTGGTCGTATGACTTCAACATCGAATTTATACCATAACCATATTGATAACTCGATCGAATCCCCCATAATTTAGTTAATCCATATCGAAGACCCACAGATCCGCTAAGTCTAATTAAGGTATTATTCAGTAAGTTTTCATCTAATTCTACAACCCCCAAAATACCATTATCTGCATTTGCAGTATAATAACCATTGGTCTTTTTTAGAATGTCGATATTTATACCAAGTCCACCAAAAAATAAAATTCGATTTTTAGGTACCGTCTGATAATCCACTTGAAATGGTACGGTCCAGTAATCAAAATTAGATAGGCAATCCACACATAAATCTCGCTGTAATCTAGATATTGTGCTATCTACAACAACATCTCCAATTAAAGCAATGGATTTACCTCTTGGCGAAATGATATAATTACGATTTAGTAATTTCTTTTTGGTGATGTATGTTTTTTCTATTGAAGATAATATGTAATTCGTTTTCTGCTGTAATGTAATCACACCTATGCCCGACGTGAATTTCCAACGCTTTTTCTGTGCAGCTAAATTTAATCCATAACCAATACTTCGCATTGCACTTTCATTCGACTTGTGATTACTTTCATCCACAAGATTATTTAATCGAATTGTGGTTTGATGTTGAATTGATTTAATGTAAGGTGATGCATAAAAGGACCACTTTGAATAAGGGCTTTTTAAAATTCTAATCGCTTTAAAATTAGGATTAATATCATACATGAATCCACAGATATCTCGTGAATCTAATTCAGACATTTTAAATTTAATTTTATCGAAATCCATTAAGTTTGAAATGGATTTTATGGCCGTTTCATTTTTAGCTAAGACGATATCTTTTTGAATGAATAGTTCATCCAATTTTGTAATCGATTTCTTACCGACTTTATCATTTCCTTCAAGCTCAGTTTGATATTTATCAGTTTTATTTTTCTGATAGAGCAATTTGCTAAAATATGATCTTTTTTCGGGTGATTTTTCAATCATTACATAATCTTCAACATCATTCGATTTTCTAAATCGAACGGTTTCATCTGAATTAATCAACGATTCTTGACTTGATTCTGTCTCTTGTACCAGATCTGGTCTAACCTCATCATGATCTTCAGCATCTATGGTAGAAAATTTATCTGAGTCATCTTTATGCGATTCCTGTTTAAGGACTTGTTGTTTTTGTTCATCCTGCTTTTTAGTTGTTATTTTTTCTTGACCATCTATATCAAAATCATAGAAACATACCCAAGCTAAAAAACCGGCTACCATAAGAGCAATGGAAGATCTAAACCACCATCTGTATCGGATGAAAAAACTTGCTTCTTGATCCAATAGTGCAGACATAGCCTTCCAATCAGACTCCGAGTATTTTAACCCTTTGTCGGAAAGTCCGTCTTTAAATATGTCGTCTATTTTACTCATTTCAATTTTGCTAATCTTTTTTCTGCTTGTATTTGCCGTTCAAGCATTACTTTTAATCTCTTTCGTGCATCATTCACATGCCATTTGCTCGTTCCTTCGGGTATCCCAAGGTAATCGCTAATTTCTCTATGCTTATATCCGTCTATCGCAAACAAATTAAAGATTTTTTGAGTAAGGTGTGGAAGTTTTCTCAACATCACAAGTAAATCTTTTTCGTGAATATTGGATTCCCCTATATTATAATCCACAGGCACATTAAAATCTTCATATGCCGTCACATGAACATGAGTAATGTATTTTTTTTCTTTTCTATACTCATCAATCAGATGATTAATCATTACATTTCTGATCCAAGTTGCTATTGAATATTGATTGTTGTACTTTTTCATATTTTGAAGTACTTTCAAAAACCCTCCATTGAGCTTATAAAGAACCTCAGCCTCGTCATTACAATATCGAATTACAATGCTACTCATCAATGGAAAATATTTTTCATACAACTTGTTCTGACACCTTCTGTCATTTCGAATACATCCTTTTATCAGTTGGTCGTCAGTCATATAAAACACTCATTATTTAGAAAAAGGCAGAGCAACATATGTAACTCTACCTCTTAACCAAAAAACTAAGATTTCAAATTATCTAGCCAAATAAAGTCTGATACTTTTCACTTCATCACCTGCACGCAGATTCACGAAGTAGAGACCATCACTCAATGAGCTGAGGTCCAGCTGTGTTTTATTGCTTCCAGTAGTTAAATACGTTTCGTTTTGAGCTAATTGCTGCCCCATGCTATTCATTACACGCATAGTCATTTTAGCTCCTTTTTTACTATCAATGGTAAAGGTAAACTCACCGCTTGATGGGTTTGGATATACATTTACCCCAGTGAACGCAGTTGTTTGTTCTTCAACTCCAAGCATTGCTTCATCGATAACCGTAATACCAAAACCACTAGTTTTTAGAATATTACCAT
>CAJWLP010000055.1 GCA_913043145.1 uncultured Bacteroidota bacterium | reverse complement strand
AATGAAAGGAAGATTAGCCGCAATACCCTTGGAGTATGATTTAGAAGGTCCTTATCTTCAGTAAATATTTCAATCAGTTCTTGAGGGAAAACTGTAATAATTGTTAATAATATTATTGAAATGGATGTTGTCCACTTTATAGCCAACCAAACAGATTGCCTAACTCTTTGCCAATTCTTTGCACCATAGTTATAACTGACAATGGGCATTAATCCTTGCATTATACCAATAATAGGGAATGCCACAAACAAGGTAAACCCTCTAATTAACCCGTAAATAGCAATAGCATGAGACCCTCCGCTTTGACCGAGTGTATTTTCATAGGCTATAAGCCCCCATTTATTTAACTGACTATATAGCACAATAGCGAGGATGCTAAACATGCTTTGTCTAACTAGTGTTATTGAACCTATAGAGGTGATTTCTTTTACTAAACCAAAGTCAAGTTTTAAGTCGTCGGGGATTAATTTTAATTCGCTTCTTCCTGACACAAAGAACCATAGGGTATATAACCCACTGAGTATGTAGCCTGATGAGGTAGCAATAGCTGCACCTATGATGCCCATATTAAATTGATATATTAAAAGATAGTCAAGAATTATATTGGATACTGCTGGGATAATCATGGTCAACATGGCCACTTTGGGTTTCCCCTCTGCACGGATTACATTATTAGTCATCATAGCCCAACCTAAAAAAGGAAGGCCAAGAAGAAGAATGTTAAAATATTTCTTTGCAAATGGAATAATCTCGTCATTTGCTCCAAAAACTTGTAAGAGCTGTTCTTGAAAAACATATCCAACTAATACAAAGAAAAGTACAAATCCCACCGTTAGCTTAATTTGATTTCCAAATGTTTTTTGGGCTTTAGAGGTATTTCCTTCACCCAGAGCTCTTGCAAGAACGGATGAACCACCTACTCCAATTGCCATTCCAAAAGATGAAATTAGAAATGTTATTGGTAAAACAACTGTTATAGCAGCAATAGCAATCTCTCCTTCTGCATATCTGCTTACAAAAAATACGTCCACCATTTGATAAAATGACATCACTAAAAAACCAATGGATGCGGGCAATGATTGTTGGAGCAAGAGTTTGCTCATTTTCTCTGTTCCCAACTTGTCAGATGTTTTTTTAGTTACTTTCAAAATGAGATGATGCGAAAGTATTAATTAAACCATTAGCAAAAAGAATTGCAGGTTAAAGATTCGTTATAACAATGGTTAGATTACGCAAAATGAAAAAAAAACCGTTGTTTTGTAGTAGTGAATTATTTAAGTCATTATTACTTCGACAGAGACGAAGACAACAAGTACTTCAACCTAGGTTTAATTCTTCCAGATTTAGCAAGAGCACATATTGCAAAATTAAGGATCAATCCGTACAAAAATATTACCTTTACTACGAAGGAAATTGCTTCGATGAATGACGGATGCAATAAGCATTTTGCAAGTGATCGAAAGTTTCATAACTGGATGACATTTGTAGAGTTGACCAACAAAGCTACTGACATGATTCGTGAAAGTGGTGACAAGGATATCAACCGAGACTATTTCATAACTCATATTATGGTTGAAATTCTTTTGGACAAAATACTCTTGGATAAAAATCCTTCGTTGGCAGATGATTTTTATGCTATGATTGATAGTGTTGAAATGGATTGGATTCTGAAGTTTATGAGATATGCAGGATTGCAAGATGATGAATTATGGAAAGGCCAACATCGAAGATTTATGAAGGCAGCATTTTTGAAATCATATACGAGTGTTGAGAATGTGATTGCAGCAGTAGAAGGTGTTTGTGCTAATCTTGGAATGATTGAACTCAATGATGATCAACGAAATCTATTAATTGAAATTTGTGAGGCAATAGAACCTGAATTAGCTCGTTCTATTGATGCCTTAGAAATTCAATTATTATAACAATTTTTTTACATGAAACTATCACAATTTAAGTATACGTTTTTTGTGGTATGTATATTGGTTTTTTTTAATCAAAACCTATTAGCTCAAAGTACACCAAAGTATAGCAATGAGTTTTTGTCTATAGGTGTGGGTGCTAGATCTTTTGGTATGGCTAATTCTGTTGTGGCATCGGTAGATGATGTCACTGCGGGCTATTGGAATCCTTCTGGGCTGATAAAACAAAAAGAAAAGTTACAAATTAGCTTTATGCATTCTAATTATTTTAGTGGTATAGCTAACTACGATTACTTAGGCATTAGTACTCAAGTCAATGAAAAATCAGCATTAAGTTTTTCTATGGTAAGATTTGGGGTGGACAATATTCCCAACACACTAGATTTGATTAGAAATGGACAGATTAATTATGATCGAATTACGAGCTTTAGTTCTGTGGACTATGGGTTCTTTGTTAGCTACGCACAGAAGGCTCTTAAAAATGGTTTGAGTTTTGGAGGAAGTGCCAAGATTGTTCATAGACAAGCAGGTGACTTTGCTTCATCATGGGGATTTGGGGTTGATATGAGCTCTCGCTATGAATCGAAAAATAATTGGACTTTTGCCTTGCTGGCAAGAGATATTACCACTACTTTCAACGCCTGGAGCTATGATTTTACTGCCGCTGAAGAAGAAATATTTCTGCAAACAAATAATGAAATACCACAAAATTCTATAGAGTTGACTTTGCCTAAGTTTATTTTTGGTGTGGCTAAAAAGATGAATTTTAATAATAAGTTTAGCCTACTTGCAGAAATGAATTTGGATGTGAATACGGATGGTAAACGAAATACGCTTTTAAAATCAGATTTGCTTAGTGGAGACCCTCATTTAGGACTTGAGTGTGGTTATAAGGAAATTGTGTTTCTGAGAGCTGGAGTAGGTAATATTCAACAACAAATGGATTTAAATTTTAGTGACCAGTGGACGTTCATGCCTAACATAGGGGTTGGTGTCAAATTTAAACAAGTTGTTTTGGACTATGCTCTGAGTGATATTGGAGATCAAAGTGCAGCACAATACTCACATGTATTTAGTGTCAGGGCTTCAATAAATCCTACCCCTTAATTACTTCTTAATAAGATCAGCATATTTAATTTTAAACTTTGCTACTTTTGGTCTGATTACCATATTACAGTAACCATTAGTTGATGAGTTATTATTATAGTAATTTTGATGATAATCTTCTGCTTTACTGTAGTTATATATGGATTCTACTTTGGTGACTATGGGTTCGTTCCATAAATTACTAGAATCTATTCTATTAAGTACATTATTAGCAATTTCTTTTTGATGAGCACTGTGATAAAAGATAACTGAACGGTATTGGTCTCCAACATCGTTTCCTTGTCTGTTTAGTGTAGTAGGATCATGGACATGAAAGAAAATATCAATAAGTGTTTCAGCTGATATAATTTTTGGGTCATAAATTAGCTGAGCGACTTCAACTGAACCAGTATTGCCCTGACAAACCATTTTATATGTAGGATTTTTTATTTTACCACCTGCATAACCACTTTCAACATGGGAAACACCCTTAAGCTTTTGAAAAAGAACTTCAACGCACCAGAAGCAACCTGCCCCAAATGTTATGGTATCTAATTCTGAAATTTCACTTAAGGTAATTATTTTTGGAATGGATTTACCCTTTGGGACGAATTGCATAGAAATACTATTTACACAGTGACGGGTGTTTTTTATTGTAAAATTTTCTCCAATAAATACGTGTCCAAGATGTCCTGCACAATTACTGCAAACAATTTCAGTTCTTCGACCGTCAGCATCAAGGATTCGATTTACAGCTCCGTCTATTTCATCATCAAAACTCGGCCAGCCACAATTGCTGTTGAATTTGGATGATGATTGATAAAGTTGTTGATTGCATTGTCTGCATATGTATGTTCCATCCTCATAGTGTTTATTATATTCTCCTGTGTTAGGGTACTCTGTACCTTTTCGAATAATAATTCTTTTTTCAGCTTCAGTTAGTTTATTGTATTCTGTTGTGTTGGGTTTTTCTTGATTTATCATATTGTCAGATTCAATTTGGGCATTACAAGAAGTCACTAATAAAAGAAAAATTAAATAATAAGCATACTTCATACTTATATATACGAATGAAATGCCACTTTTGATTTATGATGGGTTAATTAAATTGAATCCAATTCAAGCATATTTTTCTATATCATCGCTTAGGGTTTAACTTTGTAGTATCATTAAGGAATGTGTAACATGAAATTGCATAATACAATTAATGGGGAACAGCTAAAAGAGAAAATTAAAAGTAGTAATGAATCTCGGACTACCATTTCTTTTTACAAATACGCAAAAATTGCAAATCCTCACCTTTTTAGAGATCATCTTTTTTATCACTGGGATAACCTCAGAGTTTTAGGTAGAATATATGTTGCCAAAGAGGGAATCAATGCTCAATTGAGCGTTCCAAAAGAACTTCTATCAGAATTTAAGTTGGCATTAGATTCAATTTCATTTTTAGAAAATGTAAGACTTAACTATGCTGCGGATGATGATGGTAAGTCTTTTTTTAAACTCACCATAAAGGTTAAAAATAAAATTGTAGCTGATGGTTTAAATGACGATCTATTCGATGTTTCTAAGCCAGGTAATTATTTAAAGGTAGAGGAATTCAATGAGCTAACTGATCAAGATGAAACAGTTCTTATTGATATGCGAAATCACTATGAAAGTGAGGTCGGTCGTTTCGAGGGGGCGTGGTGTCCTGATGTGGATACTTTCAGAGATCAACTTCCGCTTGTTGTTAATGAGTTATCAGACAAAAAGAATAAGCCCATTGTAATGTATTGTACGGGAGGAATTCGATGTGAAAAAGCAAGTGCTTACTTAAAGCATAAGGGATTTAAGGATGTTTATCATCTTGAAGGTGGAATTATTAAATATGCACGTGATGCTAAAGAGCTTGGTTTAAAGAATAAGTTTATTGGTAAAAACTTTGTTTTTGATGAACGTATTAATGAGCGGATTAGTGATGATATTATTGCACAATGCCATCAGTGTGGAGAATCTTTTGATGATCACACTAACTGTGCTAATAAGGCTTGTAATTTATTGTTTATTCAGTGTCCAAAGTGTGCATCAAAGTTCTCAGGTGCCTGCTCTAATGAATGTATGGAAATCAATGCATTGCCCGAGGAAGATCAAAGGGAACTCCGAAAAGGGAAAGATACTGGGGTGAGAATATTCAGTAAAGGGCGTTTTAAAAAATAAACTTTTTTTATCGGTACATGACTGCTTCGACAGCTTCTATTACACGCTTAGCATTAGGTAACCAAGTTTCTACTAGGCTAGATGCATAAGGCAGTGGTGTATCGAGTGTAGTTACACGCTTAATTGGTGCGTCAAGATGATCGAACACCATTTGGCTCATCATGTAGCTTATCTCAG
>CAJWLP010000054.1 GCA_913043145.1 uncultured Bacteroidota bacterium | reverse complement strand
GCTTTCTTTGGTATCATCGTTTGTCTATTGGTAGTATTAACCAAATAATAATTAAAAAATAAACCGAGGTGGCGGGATAGACCCCGCTACCTTTAAGGAATTATATTATTATGAATCCATTATTGCCAGAGTTAGGTCTTGTCCTTTGGATGTCCGTTGCTTTTTTAGTAGTTCTTTTTCTTTTGAAGAAGTTCGCTTGGAAGGGAATAATCAAAGCACTTAACGACCGAGAAGAATTTATTGAACGTTCGCTCAAGTCTGCTGAAGAAGCAAAAGCTCAGATGAGCGACTTAAAAGCAGATAACGAGAAACTACTTATTGAAGCTAGAAAAGAACGTGAACAGATTTTGAAAGAAGCCAAAGAGATGAAAGAGAAAATCTTGTCAGAAGCAAAAATTACAGCATCTGAAGAAGGGAATCGCTTAATCACATCTGCTCGCTCAGAAATTGATAAAGAAAAGAATCAGGCCCTTGCTGATATTAAAAAGCAGGTAGCTGAAATTTCTTTAGAGGTAGCTGAAAAGGTAATTCGAAAAGAATTAAGTGATCAAAGTGCTCATGAATCATTGATAGCATCACATTTAGAACAACAATCTAACTAATCAGAATGGCATCAAGTAGAATTGCATCACGATATTCAAAGTCTTTATTTGACTTAGCTATTCAAGAAAATAAAATTGAGCAAATTAAAGCAGATATGCATTTAATTGATTCAATGTGCAAATCATCAGCTGATTTGATTATACTTCTTAAAAACCCGATAGTTAAGGCGGAAGATAAAAAAGCGATTATGCTCAAATTGATAAATGAAACAGATAAGTTTACTCAAGATTTTATTTTATTATTAATCGATAAAAAAAGAGAAGAAGAGTTGCCTTACATTGCTTCACAATTTATATCATCTTACAATCAGATGAAAGGAATTTCACTAGCCACTGTTGTGTCTGCTGTTCCTTTATCAGACAAGAATTTATCCCAAATGCAAAGCTATGTAGAACAACTATTAAATCAATCAGACATTCAACTTCAAAATGAAGTAGATCCACGTATCATTGGAGGTGTCATTGTAAAATATGAAGACAAACTTTTGGATAAGAGTGTATCCAAAGAACTTAGAGAAATCAGAAAACAATTAATTTATAATTAAAATACAAATATGGCTGCAATAAGACCAGACGAAGTTTCTAACATTATTAAAGAGCAATTAGCTGGGATAAACTCAGATGCTCAATTAGAAGAGGTAGGTACCGTACTTCAAGTAGGTGACGGTATAGCACGTATTTATGGACTTACCCAAGTGAAGTCAGGAGAGCTTATCGAATTTGAAAATGGTGTACAAGGTATCGTTTTGAACCTCGAAGAGGACAATGTGGGTGCTGTACTTTTAGGTAGCTCTACAGATATCAAAGAGGGAGATACTGTAAAAAGAACCAATAGAATTGCTTCATTAAAAGTAGGTGAAGGAATGTTAGGTAGAGTAGTAGATACATTAGGAAATCCTATTGATGGTAAAGGACCCATAGAAGGAGATACTTATGAAATGCCTTTGGAGAGAAAAGCTCCAGGAGTTATTTATAGAGAGCCTGTATCGGAGCCTATGCAAACTGGCCTTAAGGCAGTTGATGCGATGATCCCTATTGGTAGAGGTCAACGTGAGCTTATCATTGGTGATAGACAGACAGGTAAAACTGCCGTCGCAATTGATACCATTATCAATCAAAAAGAATTTTACGACAAGGGAGAACCTGTTTTTTGTATTTATGTAGCATGTGGTCAAAAATCATCTACTGTAAAACAAGTAGTATCTGCTCTTGAGCAAAAAGGAGCAATGGCCTATACTGTAGTTGTTTCTGCCTCTGCTGCAGATCCAGCTCCAATGCAATTTTATGCCCCAATGGCTGGAGCTGCAATTGGTGAGTTTTTTAGAGATACTGGTAGACCTGCACTTATTGTATATGATGATTTGAGTAAGCAGGCTGTTGCTTATCGTGAAGTGTCACTTCTTCTGAAGCGACCTCCAGGACGTGAGGCATACCCAGGAGATGTTTTTTATCTGCACTCACGTTTATTAGAGCGTGCTGCTAAGGTCAACGGATCTGATGAAATTGCTCAAGGAATGAATGATTTACCAGATTCAATCAAACATCTTGTAAAAGGGGGAGGTTCTTTGACAGCTCTTCCAATCATTGAGACTCAAGCGGGTGACGTTTCGGCTTATATACCAACAAATGTGATCTCGATTACAGATGGACAAATATTCTTAGAATCTGATTTATTTAATTCAGGTGTTCGACCAGCGATTAACGTAGGTATTTCTGTATCTCGTGTAGGGGGAGCTGCTCAGAAAAAATCAATGAAAAAGACTTCAGGTACATTAAAATTAGACCAAGCTCAATATCGAGAATTGGAGGCATTTGCGAAGTTTGGCTCAGACCTAGATGCTGCTACTAAAGGAGTACTAGACAAAGGATCAAGAAACGTAGAAATTTTGAAGCAACCCCAATTTTCTCCATTAACCGTGGGAAAACAAGTTGCAATTATATACCTAGGAACCAAAGGCCTTTTGAGAGATGTTCCTGTTGATCAAGTTCGAAAATTTGAAGAAGAATTCTTGATGAAGATGGAGTCAGATCACAAAAAGGTGTTAGACGCACTTACTGATGGTAAAATAGATGATAAATCTACCAGTACTATCGAAAAAGTAGGAGCTGAAATTGCTAAAAACTTCAAAGCATAATTCCGCTTTATGGCAAATTTAAAAGAAGTCAGAACACGTATAGCGAGTACACAATCTACGCAACAAATAACCAAGGCAATGAAAATGGTTTCGGCTACTAAATTGCGAAAAGCTCAGCAAGCAATTACGCAGATGAGACCATATGCAGATAAGCTGAATGGCATTTTACAAAATCTGTCTGATTCTGCCAAAGATGAGCAAAGTGTTCAAGGATATTTTGAGCACCGAGATGTTAAAAACGTTCTTTTGGTCGTAAATTCCAGTGACAGAGGTTTGTGTGGAGGATTTAATTCCAATATTACAAAAGAAGTGACTGCTCTAGTTGAAAAAACTTATCAAGGGAAAAATGTGGATGTTAAATTTTTAGGTAAGAAGGCCTATGAGTTTTTCAAAAGACATTCTTTTAGTATGGATACATCTTCGATGACTATTTTTCAAGATCTAAATGCAGATGATGCATTTATACTCGGAGGAGAAATCATTGCTGACTTTTTAAACGGCAAGTATGATGAGGTTCGTGTTGTATACAACAAATTCAAAAATGCAGCGACTCAAATTGTGACAGCGGAAAAGTTGCTCCCAGTTGAATTAGAATCTTTTGAATCTACAGATCAAGAAAAGGGGAAGTATTTGGCTGATTTTACATTTGAGCCCTCTAAGAAAGATTTGCTATTTACCATCATACCAAGAGCAGTAAAAACTCAACTTTATCGTACGATGCTAGATTCACAAGCATCAGAACATGGTAGCAGAATGGTGGCCATGGATAAAGCAACAGAAAATGCTGGAGAACTTATTTATGATCTCAAATTAGAATACAATCAAGCTAGACAGGCAGCAATTACTACCGAGATTTTAGAAATCGTAGGAGGAGCAGCTGCACTAGAAGGGTAGCATTATTCTTACAGAAATTTAAGCCCTATCATACTTTGGTAGGGCTTTTTTGTTGGTTGTCACAACTTTTATGAATTAATTGGCGAGCGGTAAAAATAATTCTATTGGTTTTATGTAAGTTTGCCAATCAAGAAATAATAGGAGTCGTTACCATGAAATATAGCATTAGAATTGGATTGTTGGTTATCATAGCTGTTTTAGGATACTTAACTTATGAGTCCATAGCTGAACCCATTCGATATCAAAAACAAGTAGACATTAAAGAGAAAGCAGTTATTGAAAAATTATCTATTTTACGAGATGGTCAGTTGGCATATCGTGACAATAAGGGTGAGTTTGCTGGCAACTTTTCAGATCTATTAGACTTCATGGAGAATGGCCAACTAAAGGTATTGATTCAAGAGGGAGATAAAGATGATTCTACCACTGTATATAAGGTAGAAGAATATTTTGTTAGTGTTAAAGACTCACTATTCTCAGATGTTGACGTTCCAAATCTAAAATACGTCCCATTTAAGGATTCTCTTCAGTTTAAGATTGCCTCAGGTGAGATTAAGAAAAATGCAGTAACTGTTCCTGTTTTCGAAATATCCGATCCAGAGCCATTTAGTAAGGAAAGAAGAAAGAAAAATGATCCCTTGAAAGTAGGGTCTATTTTCGATGCAAATTATAGTGGGAATTGGGATTAACCCCCAATGAGGTATGACCACCTATCACAATGCAGTAAGCGATAAGTTAGTCTTGTTTATAGACACAGACAGTTCTATTTACAGTATTTATTCCAAAGACAATCAACTCAAGCATCAATTGGTATTTGATAGTGATGACAGTGATTCCTCCTTCCCAAAAGAATTATCCTCTGCTATTTTTAGTTCAACTAATTTACAAATAATCAATAGCAAGTTTACCTTGTGTCCGCTATCCGAGGATAAAATAGATGCTTTTTTTGAGTTAAACCACGGATCAGGAATCGATTTCTTAACAGCAAAAAATGATACCTTCAAAATTGGATTTGAAAAACCAAAATTGCTTGATGTATTAACCGATAAATTGGTGAATACAAACACTGCTACTGACATTGAATTATTATTTGATCATATCTCCAAAAAAAAACATAGTCATGCTATTTATTTTTACGAGCATAAAGGAATCTTATCTCTAATTGCTTGGAAAGATGGTCAGTTCATGTTGTCCAATAGGTATCCTGTAGCAAATGCCGATGAGTTATTTTATTTTGTTATGTTAGTGATTGAGCAACTTGAAATTCCTGTTCAAGATATTCATGTCGAGTGTATTGCTTCGCATGATAAAGCAGAGGAATACAAGTTGTTATTCAAAAACTATTTACCTCCTATTCAGCAATTGGCTTTTTCGGAAGAAACTTCTTCGAAAGATAACACGCAGGTTCTTAGTCATTTCTTTGCACAATGCGTATTATAAATGGAACGCACAAAGGGTTTCGTTTTCCTCAGCGTAACATGCCTCATGCCAGACCGACTACAGATCGAGCCAAAGAAGCCTTATTTAATATCTTAGATCAGCGTTATTTTTATGAGGATATACGAGTTTTAGACCTGTATAGCGGAATGGGAAGTGTGGCTTTAGAGTTTTGTTCGCGAGGGGCAAAAGAGGTAACTGCCGTTGATTTCAATCGAAAATCCATTGTCTATATCAACGATATAGCTAAAAAATTAGTAATAGATAATTTATCAATCAGGCAGTCTAAGGTGTCACCATATCTAAAAAATACTTCAGAAAAGTTTGATGTAATCTTTGCAGATCCTCCGTATAATGCTAATCGAGAGATTCAAGAACTCATCCAAATAATATCACAAGGAGATTTTTTAACCTCGGATGGAATTTTTATCTTGGAGCATCAAACTATGACTCAAATTGACCATCCGGCAAGGGTAGAATCCCGCAATTATGGACAGAGTACATTTTCTTTCTTTAAATTTGTGAACGAACATGAGTAAAGTAGCACTATTTCCTGGTACGTTCGATCCATTTACCCTTGGGCATTTAGACATCGTCAATCGCGGATTGAATATGTTTG
>CAJWLP010000053.1 GCA_913043145.1 uncultured Bacteroidota bacterium | reverse complement strand
ATTCATAATATTATTTTACTGTATATTTATACAGTATTTAATAACATTATTAAAATTAAGTCAACTATTGGCTAAAAATGATTAATAAACCAAAATAGTTACAAATGATTAATAGCACCAACATCAACGAAAGAATTGGAGCAATTCTAGCAATAAATGAAATTAGAAATTTAAAATTTAAGTATTGGAATGCCTGCGATTTAAAAAAGCCTGATGTTATCCTGGACTGTTTTTGCTCTGAAAACGTTTATATAAATTTTGAAGATTTTGGTATCTTCTCCTCAGCTCAAGACATGGTGAATAAATATGAATTTCATTCCTGTCATCCTCATCTAATTGAGCAACACGCAGGCAAAAACCCGATTATTAAATTATTATCATGTAGCGAAGCTTCAGGATTTTGGTCTATGTCATATAATTTAATCGATACTCAAAAAAAAACTAGTCTAATTATTTATGGTATCTACGAAGACTTATATGTTCGAGATGAGACTAAAAATTGGCTCATTAAAAAAACAGTTTTTAAAAAAAGAGCCAGCATGTATAGATCTTTAGCTTCCGGCCAATGCTCTGACCCAAGAATTGCAAAAAGTCTAGGAAGTAAAAAGGCTATCTAAGTTTTTAAAGGCTTTAAATTCCAACGCATTCCCACTTGGATCTTTAAGAAACATTGTTCGCTGCTCACCTGGCTGACCTGCAAAACGAATTTTTGGTTCAATGATAAAAATATGATTTTTTTGCTTTAATTGCCTTACTAGCTCGTCAAACTGATCAAAACTAAGGATAACTCCAAAATGCGGAACTGGTACTTCATCTCCATCAACAGGATTGGTGTTTAGTCTGTTAGCTTCTTCAACAAAATGACAGACAAGCTGATGACCGAATAAATTGAAATCAATCCAAGAGTCACTCGCCCTGCCTCTCTGACACCCAAGTATGTTTTCATAAAAATCAGCTGCTTTGACTAAATCATTGACGGGTATAGCTAAGTGGAATGGATTCTTCATGCCTTAATTGTTAGTTAAATGCTAAAATTAATATACTACATTAGGCAAAGGAATATTATGAAAAAATTATTGAAGTATGTTGGTTATTTTGTACTAAGTGGCATAGCTGTTGCATCCTTATATTTAGCAAATTTATTTTTAATGAAGCCTCATTCAATTGATCATTATCTTGCTAAGGAACTAACTTTAAGTCTATTGGATTCACCAGAATTTATGACATACATTGGAATTTTCGACCCATTCAATTCAATTTTAAAGCACAATCAAAAACTAACTATTGATACCTTAGAAGATGGTGAAGAGGATTATCAAGATACTTTAAAGCATCTTGAGATGCTCAAAAAATATAACCCTGATGGCTTAACTGATGTACAAAAAGTTACGCAAAAAATAGCTGTTTTTGATACTGAAAATAGCATCGATAGATTTGAAAACTTCAGATTTCATTCTTATCCATTCAATCAAATTAGCGGCAATCATCTTAATGGTGTTGAATTTATGACGGATACTCATCCCATCCGAAATTATAGAGAAGCTACAGATTACATAAAAAGAGTGAAACTCTTTGATGATTCTATGAGCTCAGATTTAGTTTGGTTAGAAGAACAGAAAAAATTAGGTATTTTTGCTCCTAAGTTTGTCTTTGATCATGTTATCAGGCAGCTAAAAGAATTACTTGCATACACTGATGATAACAATCCATTAATGCAAGTATTTATAAGTAAAGTTAATAAGTTAGATATCTCAACTGAGAAAAAAGAAGCTTTGTTTGGCGAATTGAGTGAGGTTATACAATCCGATGTAAAGCCAGGCTATGAATCCATCTTGCAATACATGGAAAGAAATTATGATCAGGCAAATAAGCATCATGGCGTTTGGTCTTTACCAAATGGTGATGCTTTTTATGCATCTCGTTTAAGGTCATACACAACCACAGACTATACAGCTGAAGAAATCCATCAGATTGGCCTTTCAGAGGTTGAAAGAATTGGAAATCGAATGAAGGAAATCTTTATTTTATTAGGCTATGAAGTTAATAAACCAGTTGGTGAGATGATGAATGAGTTAAATGAAAATCCAGATTTTCTTTATGCTGATACTCCAGATCGCAAACAAATTGTTATCGCTGATTACAATCAAATGGTCAAGGAAGCAGAAGAAGATGTCAGGCCCTACTTTGAAAGATTTCCAGTCAGTCCTGTTGAAGTTAGAGCCATACCAGAATATTCAGAAAAAACTGCTGCTGGGGGTTACTATCAAGCTCCAAGTCTAGATGGATCACGACCAGGTGTGTTTTATGCGAATTTATATGATATTAAACAGACGCCAACATTCGGCATGCGAACTCTTACTTTCCATGAAGCAGTTCCAGGTCATCATTTTCAAATCGCTCTCAACCAAGAAAATGAGGAGCTAACTTTATATAGGAAGATGGGTTATAGAACCTCAGCTTTTACTGAGGGTTGGGCTTTGTACTCTGAACAATTAGCTGTAGAGGTTGGAATGACTAAAAATATGTATGATGAGCTTGGAGTTCTGCAAAGTGAAATGTTTAGAGCCAATAGATTGGTTGTAGATACAGGCATGCATTATAAAAAATGGAGCAGAGAAGAAGCCATGAAATATATGAAAGCAACTACTGGTATGTCAGATACAGAAGTTAGAGTTGAAATTGAACGGTATATAGTTTGGCCTGGTCAGGCAACTAGCTACAAAATGGGTATGTTAAAGATTCTGGAATTAAGACAAAAAGCACAAGATACCTTAGGTGAAAAGTTTGATATTAGGAAGTTTCATACAATAGTTCTTGATCAAGGAATTGTTCCTTTATTTATTTTAGAGGATATTATCGATGAGTGGATTCAATCTACTTAGGTTTTAGATTGTGATTGCTGCAAAACTGGTTTAAGAAACATTGCTAAAAAAATAAAAACAACCAAAACTCCAAGCATGTCTCCAACGAAAAATCGAAGAACCTGATTAATGTCTGCTTCTACAGGCTCAAAATTTGCATGAATTTGAGATAAGTAAACATTTACCAGCAATGCATTAAAAAATGCAGAAATCATTGTTATTAAGCCTATGTGCTTATAATTTCTTTTATTTAGAGGACTTTTAATGGTTGTTCCAAGCGGGAATCCAAAAAATTTCAAGGAAAACAATGCAGCTGAAACTGATAAAACGCTAATGGCTGATGGAATCCATAATGCAAAATTATATGCATCATCTGCTAAATAATATGGGCCCCACAGCTCTGCCAAATAGAGACCAGGTATAGATTTCCAACCAAAATATACCACCATCAATACTCTTGCAGCATGAGGTAAGTACATAAGACTTCCCATCCAGTTGGGAACAATCCCAGATTGAACTGTAAAAAAAGACCACATAATCCACAAAACAGATGAAAAAACAAAAGCTGTAAGAGAATAAATAAATAAATTTTTCATTTTTATGCTTCTATTATTAAAGTGATCGTTTTAAGAAACGCTATTTAAAACTATCAACGACTCACGACCATCATCTTCAGATTGATGAAGGTGGATAATTCCTTCTGTGGATAATTTCTTTAAGGTTTTATAGACAGTGGAACGTGACATACCTGAATTTGCAACAATTTCAGTTATATTTGAGCCCTCTGCTTTATCCGCTGAGCGAAGAATAATTGTATAAAAAACCTTTAACTCGTTTGGGGTGAAATGCCTTATATTTAGATCCCTCTCCATTCCATAAAGCATGTTAAGGGCATCACTAATATTTTGATAGAATTCTTTCATATGAGCTGTGATAATTTACTTACTTTAATGCAAGGCAAGAAAATTGTCACATGTTTATCGTGTTTTGAAGAAAGAATCTTTTAGATGGCTGGCGGAGAGACGGGGATTCGAACCCCGGAACCAGTTGCCCAGTTACTACCTTTCCAAGGTAGCGCAATCGACCACTCTGCCATCTCTCCTGCTGATTGGTAAAGCATTTTACATTAACTGGAATCTTTTGGGGGGTAAGTTAGGAGGTAAGTTTTTTAACCCCTAACTACGAAATTATTACATTTCACTATACTTAACCTCTAACGCATGGGACTTACTCATAGTTTTTGCAGGCACTCATCAAATTAATATAGCTTGTAGTAAGTAAAGTGTGATACCTTCACATTTAGTTTATTTATTTATTTATTTTGATATCTTTGATGGACAATAATACCTTTTTAAGACGTGCGAAAAGTGTTTCATACTTAAATGCTATTTCTATAAGGGAAAAACTGAAGGTTGGGCATTTTCTTCTTCTAACTAAAATTGTTGCTAGCAAAATTAAAGGGAAGCCACTACCAAATGTAAAATGGCTACAAACTGAACTTCAGATATCATTTACAAAAGTTAAATCTATAATCGAAAATCTTGAGTCTAGAGGATTGATTGCTAAAGTAAGTGATCCTAATGATAAAAGAAGAAAGTTTCTAGATGTAACAGAAAAGGGTCATAAGTACATCTGTGATTTAAACGAGAGTATTGATGCAATTGGGAAATAAAGTGCAATAAGCCTGCATTTTTTTTCCATACCAGCAACTTCAAATATTCTTTACTCGCCCCCCAAATCTATAAAAATGAAATTGTTACAAGCAACAAGTAATGGCTTAAGGTTATTGAAATTAAGTTTGAGGTGGTTAAAGCTCTACATCAAAAAAGCTTTCAACAGTCATGTGTGCAATACCTTGTAAAAAAATTTTATCTGCATCACTTATCTTATTAAAGTAGTTATAGTGAAGTCCTTTTGGTGTTTTTTGTGTGATGCTTGCTAAAACAACGCAAGAAGCTAAATATGTTCCAAGCATACTTGGATGACTGCCATCAAATGATTTATGTAATTTGATATTTGGTTTCATTTTGTATGCATTTTCAAATGCAATACCCACAGGAATAACTAATGCATTATTCTTGATGCCTGCCTCAATGTACATTTTTTTAATATCTTCAATCATTTTAGGATTGGCTTTGTCATGCGGTTCAACATAAGCATGTATCATATATAAAGCTGCTTCAGCTCCAGATTTATGAATTTTACGCACAATTTTTTCTACTTCATTTGAAAATATTTTTCTTTCTGCTTTCGTGTTAGCTTCCTCACTTCCTCCTTGCAAAATGACTAGTTGGAACGGTTTGGCTGCTCCAATATTTTTATGATTCAGCATGTAATCAATGTTGTGATGCATTGATCTGGAACCGCTTATGGTTACGGACTTATAGTTACTTATGTCTATTTCATTTGGATAAATCTCTTCGAACATTCGCCTCACATGATTGTGAAGACTATCATTGTAATAAAGGTAGCTATTGCCAATATATAGCACTCGCTCTGGTGTTTTGTTAATTAACGAATTAACTTGAATATCTGATGCTAATAAAGAATTTGTGACAATTAAGAGAAGAATTAAAAAGTGTTTCATAAAAAAATTCTACGTTATATTTAGGAAATTGAAATAAAATTTATCGTAACTAAAGAAACCAAGCCTGTTTATGATCGGGCTTGGTTTCTTCAGATAAATTTACCTTTGTTTTATAGGAATACTTTTAATTCCATACTAAGTCTCACCTAAAACGATTGGGTAAGAGACATATAAACAGTTCTTCCCAAAACATTATGCATGAGATTATCGTAACCCGGACGAACATTAGCGCCTAGGCTTGGAGGGTCTTCATCCATAATATTTTTAATTCCGATCGAAAACCTAGAACTATCATTGAATAATTGCGTTGAATATTGTGCATCTAATGTAACAAAGCTATCAATAGTTGTATTTGATTG
>CAJWLP010000052.1 GCA_913043145.1 uncultured Bacteroidota bacterium | reverse complement strand
CCAGGACATAAATCTGTATCCAAAATCCAGTTTGGGAAACCCATATCTTCTAGAGTTCTTGCTTCATGGTCACCCCAGTCAAGCAGACCTCCTGCGTCTCTGGCATTATCAAATGACTTACCAAATGCAGATTGCCATACTTCATGTGATATATCTACATCGCCCTGACGAATTGCTTCATAAACAGCATTAGAGTCAGCTGGAACGTATTCAACATTGTTTCCAATGCTCTCAAAAATTCCACCAATAACATAAGCCATCACAATTTGACTTGACCAGTTATGAGTTGGAATTCTAATTGGCTTTTTACTATCTGCCGCGTAAGCCGCAGTTCCAAGTGTAATACTTGTCACTATGAACATAGCAGAAAGCAAACTTATTATCTTTCTCATTTAATTTACTCCTAATTTTGATTTAATTAATCCTGAAAAATTATACTCATAGAACGTGACTAAAGTGAAATGAAATAAAATAAATGTTGTAAAATATTGACTAAATATAGATTAATTATCTATGTGACATACTATAGGTAGTGAATTGTTGAAAACTAAGCTTTAACTCTACTTTTAGTTGGATCATAGAATGGAAACTCAATTATCTTAGCTTTAATTCTTCTATGATGGCCATCAAGTTTACCAACTTCAACTTCACTTCCAATTTCTGAGGAATGAATATCTATTCGACATAAAGCAATATTTTTATCTAGCGTTGGTGAAATCATACCACTGGTTATGACTCCAACTTGACCTTTTCCAATATGAACACAGTCTCCATGTCCACATTTTTCATTTCCTTCGATTTCAAGACCAACAAGCTTTCTATGGGGGTTCTCTTTTCTTCTTACTAGAGCATCACGACCAATAAAATTGGCATCTTTTGATTTAAGAGGAACTGTAAATGAAATTCCAGCCTCAAAAGGATCAGTCTCATCACTAAATTCATTTCCACCCAAAATCAATCCTGCTTCAATTCTTAGCATATCCAAAGCATCAAAGCCCATGGGAACAATTTCATATTCTTGTCCAGCTTCCCAAATTGCATCCCAAACTACTGGAGCATCTTTTGGATGACAATAAACTTCATATCCAAGTTCTCCCGTATAACCAGTTCGAGACAACATTACCGGTATACCGAGATGATCGTTTAATCGACTGATGTTAAAATGAAACCATTTCAAATCCTCAATCCCAGGACTTGCAGGTGTCGTCCACATTATTTTTGATAAAACTTTACGACTGTTTGGACCCTGAACCGAAAGGTTGTGCAATTGATCTGTAGAAGATTTAACAGAAACTCTTAAATTTAATTTTAAAGCTAATTCTCGTAACCATTCTCCAGAATAATCACTTCCACCAATCCATCGAAAGTTAGTGTCTCCCAGTCTGAAAAGTGTTCCATCATCAATCATCGTTCCATTTTCATAACACATTGCTGTATAAACAACCTGGCCAACGGATAGTTTCTTAATATTTCTAGTTAGCGCAGTGTTCATAAGCTCTTCTGCATCAGGACCAATTACCTCAAACTTTTTAAGAGACGATAAGTCCATCATTACGACATTATTCCTGCATGCAGTATATTCTGCTATCGTGCCATGATTATCGTATTTCCTCGGTATCCATACTCCAGCAAACTCAGTATAATCATTCGTCAATTTTGACGTTCTTTCGTGAAACCCTGTTTGTTTTGTCAAATCAATATCTGCTCCCACACTTTTGCGGTATCCTAAAGCTTTAGAGAAAAAATTCTCCTTAGAATAAATCCTAACGCAAATATCAGTTGGGTTCCAGTCATTTGCGGCATCAATATCGCAAGGGCAAGCTGATGATAGAGAGACTAAATTTTTTTGAGCTTGAAAGAGGACATAGTTTCCTGGTATTGACCAAGGAACATCAAAATAAAAAACATTTGTAGCATCAAGACCAGTATTAAAAAAAAGATTTATTGCCTGCCAAGCCCTTCTCTTTTGTACACCATAAGGAGCTAGTGCTTCATTAAAATTATCTGAACAGTTTGCATGACCAAAATATCCAACATCCTCATAATATTTTGAACTACATGCATTACCAAATGTATCGTGTCTTCCGCAAGTATCTTGAACTACTTCCACTAATGCATCCTGATCTTGATCAAAATATTTTGAAAATAACCCTGGAACCGCATAATTCATTCCAATGATACTTCTCGTAACCATTGGATCTATTGATAGCTCCTTACCCTTTTCTAATTTTAATGAGTCAAAAACTTGAAAATCAGAACACTGCCTACCGTAAAGATCAATAACTTGTATAAAGTCACCCGCTTCAACTTCATATGATATTGCAGTGCTATTATTCACAATAAATTCTTCTTTAACTGGAGCTAACGGCGGTGGTAAAAAATAATTAGCTTTATTATTAGTCTTATTCTGTCTTTTGATTTTTATTTCTAAATCAGTTGGAGGATTATGACTATCAACTGTCATATCAACACCAGGCACTGCAATGATAATGAATCCATCATTTTCACAAGTAAACTCTTCAACTGTTCCAGCGATTGTTTCTTGATCGAACAAGTCAATTGATCGAGCTTTATGAAAATTAATATTCTTCTTCTTTAATTTTGATAATAGATAATCTTGTTCTGATTTATTAGATAATACTTCCTTGGTAAAAACAGCGTCATTATTACTTTTCGATCCAATTAATTCTGGTGAGGAATTTCCAGTATTATCAAAAACAACAATTTCAGCTATTTGACTTCCTTCAATATTTTTGATTGAAATCTGGTCACCCTTAAAGAACTCAATGCCAGTCAAACCCATAGCTTTAGCTATATAGCGTTCAATTCCATCTGGAAGTCCTATGACTCCAGCATCATAAGGGTTTGTTTTTCTTACGTTAAAATTCTCTAAATTAATTTCCATATGTATCTTAGAGCATACATCAAATTTGGATTGACAACTATCGCGAAGTAAGAAAAATGCTAATTATTAGATTTAAAATTTAGGATTAATTAATGTCGATACCGGATAAAGCTGATTTTGTAATCATTGGCGCTGGAATCCATGGATTGAGCACAGCCTACCATTTAGCTGCAAAATTAAAAGCTCAAGGCAAAGGTGACGGAAGTAAAATTTTAGTTATTGAAAAAGACTCAATTGCTGCTGGTGCAACTGGCGTTGCATGTGGTGTAGTAAGAAATAATTATTTTCAACCTGCAATGAGAGAGTTGATGGCACACTCTGTAGAAGTTTGGGAAACAGACCCTAAAGCATATCACTATCACAGTGTTGGCTACATGCAGATCAGTCCGGAGTGTATGGAAGAAGATGTTGCTTCTATTTATGAACAACAAAAAAATATTGGATATGAGTCAGAATTCATTCAAGGAAAAGAAAAATCTGAAAAATATATGAAGTCAATGTTTAGTGACTGGCAAGCAAAAGGGATAACAAGTGTCCTTCATGAAAAAAGAGGAGGTTATGCAAATAATACATCTGCGATGTATGGCTTGGCAGATAAAGCGGAGCATGAAGGCGTAAGACTTTTAACAGGTGTCACAGTAAAAGGCTTTCAATATGGTTCAAATTCTGATGCAGTAACTGCAGTAGACACTGATAAAGGTTCAATAAAGTGTGATCAAGTTATAATCGGTGCGGGTCCTTGGGCTCAATCATTTTGGAATATGCTAGAGCTACCCAAAGAGGTCAGCATAAAAAGTAATGGAACAATGCATGAAAATATTCCGATGTGGCAATACTGGTTTTTAGTTGAAGGTGTTCTCAACGTAGATCCAAATTTCTTAAAAACTGAGGATGGAAATATGCCTCCTGTCATCCATGTTGATACTGACGCACCTCTTTATTCTGATGACGATAAATCTCTTATAACAGATAAATTGTGGGGTATTTATTATAAGCCTGATTTTCATTTTGGAGGAATTCAAGGTGGAGCCTCTCCCTACAAAGTAGGTAAACCTGGTGGAGCAGGTATAGAAGTAGATCCATATGGACCATCATCTAAAAACTTTGTAATTGATGATAACTTTGCGCATATGTGGACTTCTGCATTGGCATTCTGTCATAAAAGATTTGAAGGAAAATCTCACTTATTTAAAAAAGGTGCTACTGGTGGACTGGGATGTTTTACTCCTGACTCTTTTCCTGTATTTGATCAATTCAGAGAAAATGTTTACATGATCGCTGATTCCAATCATGGATATAAGATGTTAGGCGTAGGGAAACTTGTTGCCGATGAAGTCCTTGGAGAAAAAAGCAACTTATTAGAACCGTTCAGATTCTCAAGATATGAGGAAGGCAAGTTACATCCTACTTCAAACAGTCCCTTTCCTTGGAGTTGATCAAAATCGTTCTATATAAATAAACTTTAAAGGTTATTAGTTTTGAAAAAATACTCAGTATTCAGTCTGGTTAAAAATGCTCTCAATCATCATAAAGATTGGGATGTTGCTTGGAGAGATCCTGAGCCAAAAAAAGAATATGAAGCAGTTATCATTGGCGGTGGTGGTCATGGATTAGCTACTGCTTATTACTTAGCAAAATACTATGATCTAAAAAATATTGCTATCCTTGAAAAGGGTTGGATTGGAGGAGGAAACGTTGGAAGAAACACAACGATTTTAAGATCCAATTATATGCATGATGCTAATAATTTGTTCTATGAACAAGGCATGCAAATGTGGAAAGGCCTGAGTCAGGAATTAAATTATAATGTAATGTATTCGCCGCGAGGAATACTAAATCTTGCTCACTCAGATGCGCAATTAAATGCTTACGCTAGAAGAGGAAACTCAATGAGGTTGAATGGGATTGACGCAGCTCTTCTTGGAAGAGAAGAGGTAAGAAAGATGATCCCATTTGCAGATTTTACTGAGAATGCTCGTTTCCCAATTTTTGGAGGACTTCTTCAACCTATTGGTGGAACAGCAAGACATGATGCAGTTGCTTGGGGATATGCAAGAGCTGCTGATGATATGGGAGTAGATATAATACAGCATTGTGAAGTAAATGGCTTTGATATCGAGAATGGTAAAGTCATTGGAGTACAAACGTCAAAAGGCAATATCAAGACTAACAAAGTTGGACTCTGCGTCGCTGGAAGCACTTCTATACTAGCTGAAAAATTAAATATGACTCTTCCAATTGAAGCTCATGTTTTGCAAGCATGTGTTTCAGAGCCAGTAAAACCTTTACTTGATGGAGTGGTAACATTTGGTGCGGGTCATTTTTATTGTAGTCAATCTGATAAAGGTGAAATGGTTATGGGGGGAGATTTAGATGGATATAATAGTTATGCTCAAAGAGGAAATTTACCAACAATTCAACATGTGTTAACTGAAGGCGTAGCTCTTTTTCCAAATTTAAGTCGATTAAAGATACTACGAACCTGGGGTGGGATTATGGATATGTCCATGGACGGTTCTCCGATAATTGACAAAACTCATATTGAGGGAGTCTTCTTAAATTGTGGTTGGTGCTATGGCGGCTTTAAAGCAACACCTGTTTCTGGACTAACTTTTGCTCACACAATTGCCTGCAATGAGCCTCATGAATTAAGTGTTCCATTTAAATTAGATCGATTCCACACAGGACACCTAATTGATGAAAAAGGACTAGGAACAAAAACCTGGATTAGTTAATTATGCTAGAAATAAAATGTCCTTATTGCGGAAATAGATCTCAAAATGAGTTTGCCTATGGTGGAGATGCTACTGTGAAAAGACCAGAATTGAATAGCGAAATCTCAGATCAAGATTGGGACAATTTCGTTTATTATCGTAAAAACCCAAGAGGTAACCACTTAGAACTATGGCATCATATCTCAGGATGTCGTCAATGGTTTAAAGTGATGAGGAACACAGCTACTCACGATATTATCCAAACGATGGAAATGAAAGAAAATCTCTAAAGTGTCTCAAGAATTTAGAATACCAGCTGGAGGTCTTATTGATAGAAATAAAGAAATTAGCTTTATATTCAATGGAAAAAAATACATCGGCTACAAAGGCGATACTTTAGCTTCAGCTTTACTAGCAAATGGTGTTCATCTCATTGGTAGAAGTTTTAAATATCATAGGCCTAGAGGTATTATTGCTGCTGGAGTTGAAGATGCGAATGGAAAAGTTCAATTATATAAAGGCAGTATTACAGAGCCAAATGTTAATGTCACTGAAGTAGAATTAGTAGAAGGCTTAAGGATTGAAAGCCAAAATTGTTGGCCATCAGTCAACTTTGACGTTGGAGGAATTAATAATTTTTTTAACCGATTTTTTCCTGCTGGATTTTATTACAAGACATTTATGTGGCCAAAAAGTTTTTGGTATCATGTCTACGAACCTTTTATAAGAAAGGCTGCAGGAATGGGAAAGGCATCTTTGGATCCTGACCCTGATCGA
>CAJWLP010000051.1 GCA_913043145.1 uncultured Bacteroidota bacterium | reverse complement strand
ACAAGAGGTTTTTAAACCAATGAAAGCTTTCCTTTTGGGGAGCTTTTTTATTTTATATTATCGAAAACGTTTTCGTAGATTCCGAAGATTCAACTATTAAATTATCAATGAATTATCAATAATTGTAATTAATATTTATCAAATGGCAAGTATTATTGATAATTTAATAACGGCAACTTGTTTTTGTAATTTTATTAAGTTTATAGAGACTAAAATAATTAAATTTCAATATCAAAAAATTAACCTAAACATGAAAAAATCAATATTTAACTTATTTATTGTCCTAATTGCTTTTTGCACTGGAATCCAAGCCCAAAGTATTTCAGGTTCAATAACTGATTCAGAAGATAATCAACCTCTTGCGGGTGTTAATATTCTCGTAGAAGGAGCGAGTAATGGTGCTGTCTCTGATTTTGATGGTAACTTCACTATTTCCAATTTTGAGTCAGGTTCAGTATTAGTATTTAGCTACGTTGGTTATAAAACTTTTAATCTAAAAGTGTCTTCACAAGAAATTTTAGATTTCCAAAATATCAAGGTATCTATGGATAAGGATTTAAGCCAATTGGATGAGGTCATTGTTATCGGATATGGTTCACAAAAACTAAGTGATATCTCCGGAGCTGTTTCAACTGTTAATGCAGACGCTATTGAAGCATCTTCACCTGTTAGAGTTGAGGATGCTCTTCAGGGGCAGGCATCAGGAATTAATATTATCTCAAGTGGATCACCAGGTTCAAAACCAACAGTTTTAATCCGTGGTATTACCTCATACGCTGGAAATGATCCCTTAGTGGTAATTGATGGTGTTTCTGCCTCGATAGATGATTTGAATTCATTGAATCCAAATGATGTTAAATCTGTCAATGTTTTAAAAGATGCAGCACTTGCATCAATTTATGGTGTAAAGGGAGGTAGCGGCGTAATAGTTATTACCACCAAATCAGGCCAAAGAAATACCGAAACAACATTCACTTTAAATACATCAGTCGGAAATCAGGAAGTTGTTAAGACCATTGATGTTTTAAATGCTAGTGAATACGTAGCTATTTTAAATGAAGCCAGTTCAAATGCTGGAGAAGGTCTTGTTTTTCCAAATAATTCAGGTTTTGGTATTGGAACAAACTGGCAAGATGAAGTTTTAGTAGATGCTCCGATTGTAAATCATTCGATTACAGCATCTGGTGGTAGTGATAATACATCATATTATGTATCTGCTGCATATACAGGTCAAGACGGTGTTGTTGGTGGTGGAGAAAAATCATTTTTTAACAGAACGAACTTTACCACAAATATAAATACTGATTTGACTGATAAAACAAAACTTATAGTCAATACCAATTATACAAATATCAAAGGAAAAAGTTTAGCTGAAAATGGTATTACCAGTGTTTTGTCAAATGCATTAAACTTTGACCCAACTGTAAACCCATTTGAAGATGGTTCTTTTGGAATAAGTGAAACAATTACGCAGGAGATAATTAATCCGTTAGCTCAAATCGATAATACATATAATGAAAATAAAGTTGATAAAATTCAAGGTAAAATTGAATTACAACATGAGCTGATGGAAAATTTTAATATTACATCTAGATTTGGTTATACATATGTCAATATTTATGACAAGGGTTTTATTCCTTTCCAATTTTATGGATCAGGCCATAACCAGACAAATGCTAATCAAGATCTTTCCCCAATAGTTACAATAGATAGTGAAGGAAATATAACTTCAACTCATAACAGAGTATTCGAAGGAAATACTAATTACTTTAACTATACATATGAATTATACGGAAATTATGATTTTACCGTTAATGAAAATCACAATTTTCAAACAGTAGCTGGTTTTTCCATTGGTGAAAATAAGGGGAGTAATATTTCAGCAACAAACGAGGATATTCCTTTTAATTCTTGGGATTATGCAGATGTAAGTGCAGCTACTGGCAATGTAACTCAACAAACTTCCGGTTCATATCAGTATGTTAGCAGAAATCTTTCATACTTCGCAAGAATACTGTATGATTTTGACGAAAAATATTATGCATCCTTCACTGGAAGAATGGATGGGAGTACATCTTTTGGTAGAAATAACAAATTTGCGTTTTTTCCGTCTGCGTCAGTTGGGTGGATAGTTTCAAAAGAAGATTTCTTTGATAACATTCCATTACTTGATTACTTAAAATTTAGAGCGAGTTACGGTACCCTAGGAAATGATAATATAAGTCCTCAATTCTCTCTAATTTCAACTTTCCCAAGCTATGTATTTAACGGCGTGATTTCTCAAGGATCTTCTTTAGGATCAATTCCAAATGATGACGTCTCTTGGGAAAATCAGGTTCAAATGAATATTGGTATAGACACAAGAATTTTAAATGACAAGGTTTCTATTTCTTTAGATTATTTCAAAAAGACTGTTGATGATTTATTATTTAGCCCAAATCTTTCTCTTTACTTAGGTACTCCTTCATTTCCAACAACGAATATTGGGAGTACAGAAAGTTCAGGTTTAGATGCTTCGGTTTCTTTAAATACATCGATTGGGGCATTAGAGATATCCTCGGATTTAAATTTTACAACAGCCAAAAATGAAGTGGTTTCCATAAATAATGGTGACAGATATATTTGGGGTGCTGGATACGGTATTCCTTACAAGCCAATTGTAAGATTTGAAGAAGGTTATTCGCCAGGATATTTCTTTGGTTATGTCACTGATGGAATTTTTCAAACCCAAGATGAAGTTAACGGACATGCAATGCAAAATGGCGCTTCACCTGGTGATATTAGATTTTTGGATCTAAATGGTGATGGAATTGTAAATGATTCTGATAGAACACAAATTGGTGATCCATTTCCTGATTTTACCATTGGTTGGAATTTGAATTTAGCCTATAAGGCTTTTGATCTAAGTGTATTTACATATGCCTCTGTTGGAAATGATATTTATAGAGCTTATGAGAGAAATCTAAATTATACCAACAGATTTGCATCAACTTTAGCAAGATGGACGGGAGCCGGAACAAGTTTTGATGAGCCTCGTGTAACTTTTGTTGATTCAAATAATAATAATCGAGCATCTGACAGGTACATTGAAGATGGGAGTTATTTAAGAATAAAAAATATTCAAATTGGTTATTCTTTTCCTAAGTCTTTAACAGAACTTTGGGGAATGGATGATGTAAGAGCATACTTTCAGGTTAAAAATGCCTTAACATTAACAGATTACTCTGGTTTTGATCCAGAAATTTCTGTTGGTGGAGTTCTTAACACAGGAATTGATTACGGAACATACCCTCAGCCAAGAATTTGGTCATTAGGGTTAAATATTAAATTTTAAAATCAAAGATTATGAAAAATTTAAAAATAGTACTATTAATTACTTTTATAACATCACTATTTTACAGATGTGCTGACCACGTTGATTACGAAGCAATAGAGGGGTACTCTATAACTGCTGAAGTATATTTCCAACAAGAATCTGATTATGAAGCAGCACTGGTTGGAACTTATGATCCGTTACAGTGGTTGTTTTTTAATATTCAAATAGGAGCAATTGCTTCAGAAATTTCTCTATGTGGAGGAGAAAGTGCAACTGATTACTTAGGGATTCAACAAATTGATGATATGACTCATTACCCTGAAAATGATGTCTTGAAAAGTATGTGGCAGTGGCTTTACGAAGGGGTTAATCGTGCTAATTATATGGAAGAGAATAAATCAAATATTGAATTTGACGGAAAAGAAGCTTTATACGGAGAAGTTTACTTTTTAAGAGCATATTATTACTTTGAGCTGGTTAAGTTTTTTGGTGATGTTCCTTTGTTCACCGAATCGAGACTAACGGCCGGTGAAGCGGGTACCTTGAGCAGGACCCCAAAAGAAGAAGTTTACGCACAAATTGAATTAGATTTACAAAACGCAATAGCTAATCTGCCAAATTCTCAATCTCAGGTTGGTCGAGTTAATAGTTTCACTGCTCAAGCTTTACTTGGAAAAGTATTATTATTCCAGGATAAATTTTCTGAAGCTGCTGCTGCTTTTGATAATTTGATCGGAGTGTATTCATTAGTTCCAGATTATGGTAGTCAATTTTTAAGATTTGGTGAGAATGGTCCAGAATCTATTTTTGAAATTCAATATACTAATACCTCAAATTGGTATGATTGGAACTGTGTTCAATGTAGTGAAGGTAATTATGGAATAATAATGAATGGTCCAAGAGGGTGGAGTGGACCCGAATATGCTCAAGGTTGGAGTTTTAATGTACCAACTGCAGAATTTTACAACTCTTTCGAAAGCGGAGATACAAGAAGGGACGCCACAGTATTGGATATTGAAGCATTTGCAGCTTCAACTGGTTCTTCTTATACTGAGGGATATGACCATACAGGATACTTTAACAATAAATATATTCCTAGAGCTGGCGAATCGGGTGGGCAAACCGAATTAAACTATTTATCTAATTATAGAATCATCAGATATGCTGATGTACTGTTAATGGCAGCTGAGGCCTATAATCGTGGGGGAATAGATGACGGATTAGCTCAAGAATATTTAAATCTAGTAAGAAGAAGAGCTTTTAATACAGACGGGGAGGATGATTATGATATCGAAGCTACAGGCTCTGTTTTAACGGATGCCATATGGCTTGAAAGAAAATTTGAATTAGCTTTAGAAGGTCATAGATTTTTTGATCTAGTAAGGACTGGACAAGCTGCTTCACTGATTCCAGGGTTTGTTGAAGGAAAGCATGAGGTTTTTCCGATACCGCAGCAAGAAATTGATATTTCTGGTTTGATTCAGAACTCGGGATATTAAATGAATTATTTAACAATTAAAAAATACTATGAAGACAATTAAAAAATTATTAATTATTTTTTCAATAATTATTTTTTCATCTTGCGAAAGGGAAGAATATGAGTTGGGTACATTAGTAAATCCTTCCAATTTGACAGTTTCAGCTGAATTACAAGGGCAAGATGCTGATAATCCTTTTGGTGATGGTAGTGGATTGGTTACTTTAACAGCAATCGCTTCTGATGCAATTACCTACAAATTTATAATTAATGAAGTAGAATTTCTCGAGCCTAGTGGGGTTTTTACTAGACAATTTTCAAATCTCGGAACCAATACTTATGAGGTTCAAGTAATAGCTTCGGGTACCGCTGGGTTGACCACTGAATCGGTAATAACTGTTGAAGTTTTATATTCATATCAGCCCCCTGCAGATCTTGTAGAATCTTTACTGACTGGAAATTGGAGAGTAATGGCTGAAGCAGATGGTCACATAGGTGTTCATGACGCTGCCTCTTTTCATGACGGAGTTAATACATTCCCTGAATGGTATTCTGCACCTGCTTTTCAGCAATCAAACACCGGAATGTACGATGATAGAATAGTTTTTTTTGAAGACGGAACCGCTGAGTTTTTTACCCAAGGATCGATATTTGGAAATGCTTTAGCTCTTGAAAATGATTTTACGGGAAATCAAGGACTGACACCAAACCAATTTGGCGAGCATCAATTTTACCCAGCTGATGACTTTACCTTTAGTTGGAGTATTTCAGAGGGTGATGATGGATATTTACATCTCAACTTTACGGGAAATGGATTTACGGGAAATTATGTTGGAGGAAATCATCAATATGTTATAACGTACAGAAATTCAGATTCTTCTGAATTATATTTGAAAACTATTGGACTAGATACCAATGCATGGTATGCTAAAATTACCAATCAGGAATAATTTATTTGAATTAAGAATTTTATAAGAGAGAAGTTAGAGAAACTTCTCTCTTATTTTTTATATTTGCTATTCTCAGAAAATAAAATGAAAAAATCACTCAATTTTTTTTGGTTTTTTATTCCAATCATTTTTGCATGTTCGTCTGATAATTTAAATTCTAATGATTCTGATGTAGAAAATGAAGAATCTATAATTCCAAGTGACCTAAACTTAGATATAATATTAAACGGTGAATCAAATACCCAGCCTAATGGAGATGGTTCTGGCACCTTAAGATGTATTGCATCTGCAAATAATGCAGTTAATTATGAATTTAGATTTGGCGGTGGAATTACACTGCAATCTGAATCTGGAGATGTTGAATATACTTTTGATGATCCAGGAATAAATTCTTATACCATTTATGTTTATGCATACTCCTCAACTGGTCATTATATAAGTACCAGTCAAACTTTTAATTTGTACGTTGAGCAAGAAGAGCAGGAAGCTACATGGGCCGAAGAGTTTAATTATAACGGAGCAATAAGTAATAGTATTTGGACTCATGAAATTGGCAATGGTGATGGTGGATGGGGAAATGGAGAGTCCCAGTACTACACTAGTAATTTGGAAAATGCAAGGGTTGAAGACGGAGTGCTTAAAATTACCGCAAAAAGACAAGATATTGGTGGTTATGAATATACCTCTGCCAGAATCATTTCAAGAGATAAATACGAATTTAAGTACGGTAGAGTAGATATAAGAGCAAAATTACCCACTGGTATTGGGACTTGGCCCGCCCTTTGGTTATTGG
>CAJWLP010000050.1 GCA_913043145.1 uncultured Bacteroidota bacterium | reverse complement strand
GAGTTTTATAATGATTTTTAGAATTTAAACTTCAAATCTGTAAGTTCTAAAAAGTGGAGCTAATAAAAAACTGTTCAAATGTAGAAACCGCTTCCAAATATTATGTTTGGCCCATCACCAAGAGGTAAGTTATATTTTTGACCTACTTTTCGAGGTCAATACTAGGTCTCAAAGCTTAGGTGTATTTTGGTTGAGTAAGGATCGAACACAACGATTATAACTTCTCATAACAAAACTTATAATCTGAAAACTATCTAAAGCGGAGTATTAAGAAATTGAAGAACATATTAAATCTGTTATCAATTGGATACTATTTATCAAGCTAATGAAAAAATTATTATAGATTTGAATAATTGATTATTAATTAATTGGGGCGATTTTTATCGTGTGCAGATACTTTCACAAAACTACGATATTAGGAAACCACTAAAAAAGGTAAGAAGATGGACAATTTAGCACCCCTTATAGAAGATGTCACTATCAACCAACTGAATTCTGATCCTTATCCTATTTACCAACGCCTACGTAACCAAGCACCTGTTGCTAGAATTAAATCAGTGGGCCGAACTTTCCTAACAAAAGCTGAAGATACAAAATATGTTAAAGATAATCCAAATTTGTTTAGTTCGGATGATCGTAATACACCAATGAAACGTGCTTTTTGGGCACATACTTTGATGCGAAAGGATGGAAGCGACCATATGCGTGATCGTATGGCTATGGCGCCTGCGTATGCTCCTAAAGTTATACAAAATGACTGGATGCCTCGTTATGAACAGATAGCTGAGTCTTATGTTAGTCGATTATTGCATGGTGAAATTGTGGATCTTTTTCATGTGTTATCTGGCACCTATGCAGCGCGCGGATTGGCGTTTTTATTAGGTATAGAGGATGCATCAGATGAGGAGTTGATCGAGTGGTCTCACGCTTTAATTAATGGCGCTGGAAATTTTGGTTGGCTGCCTGGACCTTTTGAACGTGCAGACCGTGCTAATGAAGCAATCCACCATTTACTTGATGGATTACAAAATCGTTATCGGAAACATCCAAATAATTCTGCTTTTTCGGTTATGTTAAATGCTGATGATCCAATTCCAGAAAAGCAAATGTATGCTAATATTAAGATTGCAATTGGTGGGGGAATTAATGAACCACGTGATGCATTGAATACAACCATATATGGATTGCTCTCAAACCCAGATCAACTAGAGGAAGTTAAACGCCAAGAAGACTGGGTTAAGGCCTTCGAAGAAGGCATTAGATGGGTGGCGCCAATTCAAGTATCATCACGTGTAGCAAAAAAAGATTCAGAGATTAGAGGTTGTTTAATTCCAAAGGGTGATACTCTGATGACCATCCAAGCTAGTGCAAACTGGGATGAGGATTTATTTGAGGATGGAGAGCTGTTCAACGTCTATCGCGAAACAAATTCACATCAAGCATTTGGCAATGGCCCTCATTTCTGTCAAGGAACACATGTAGCGCGTAGGGCAGTGGCAAAAGTTATGTTGCCAATGTTATTTGATAGATTTCCAAATATGAAAATTCCAGATTTATCCTCTGTAATTTGGCATGGGTTTGGCTTTCGTGGTCCAACCAAATTGCCAGTATTATTACAATAGTAATTGGCATCGATTGACGCGGTGGTAGTTTATGCTGGTGTAAATCAAAAAGATAAACAGTAAAACATATTTATAGTGTTATTGAATTGTTAGCGTTGATGAAGAAATTAAAGGGGCCTTTTGGAATGAATACTGTAGAAGTGTATACGAAACCCTGGTGTGGGTTCTGCTCAATGGTAAAAAGATTACTTAATAATAAGAATATTAGTTTCATTGAGATTGATGTGGGAGCTAATCCTCAACTCAAACAAGCAATGTTAGAAAAATCAAATCGACATACCTTTCCACAAGTATTTTTAAATGGTGAACATATTGGCGATTGCATGGAGCTATATAATTTAGATCGAAAAGGTTTATTCGATAAATTATTCTTGAGTTAATTTTTGAGAACATAACCATTAGAGAAAATTAGGAAATAGAGGCATTATGATAAGAATTCGCACGTATCAAGATAAAGATAGAGAGCAAGTGATTAGCTTATGGAAAACTTGCAAATTGACACGCCCATGGAACGATCCAAACAAAGATATAGATCGCAAAAACGGGGTTGGAAATGAACTTTTTATTATTTTAGAAGTCGATAATCAACTTATTGGGACAGTTATGGGTGGATATGATGGTCATCGTGGTGTCATGAACTATCTAGCGGTTCATCCAAAACATCAAGGAAGAGGCTTTGGGAAAATGTTAGTGGAGGCGATAGAAAATAAACTAGTCAATCTAGGCTGTCCAAAAGTAAATCTTCTCATTAGAAGAGACAACCACGAAGTGAGCAATTTTTATGAAAGTGTTCAGTATTCCAAACAGGAAGACGTTCTAGTATTTGGAAAACGATTAATTCCAGATAGCTAAAAATTAGAGCAGTTTACTGAATAAGCTTTTTAGATTTATCAAACACAAAACGATTGAGGTTTAAATATGCAATATCATGCCCATATATATTGGGAAAATGACACCGAAAAAAAAGAAGCTTTGAGCTTACGTCTAACACTTCATGATAATGGCTGTGGATTAGGTAGAATAAAAGAAAAACCGATAGGGCCACATCCCCTTCCCATGTATCAAGTAATGTATGACGCCAACAACAAGAATTTCGTAGAAAATTATCTGCAACAATTTAGTAAAAAAATAAGCATTCTATTACACGAGGATATTGGCACAGATAATAAACGGGACCATACAGAGGGGGCTCGTTGGATAGGGAAAAAATTAAAACTTAATCTAGAAGTATTTGATTAATAAATTCCCCCCCCAAATTTAATTAAATTTGTTTATATTTTATTACGATATCAGTTCAGAAAATCTATCCATTAATTTAAGATAAAGATATTTTGTTTCAGCTCCCAGGGGTCCAATCATTCCCCAATTCCACGCATATGGTATCTTTTCAAATATTTTTAATTTATCAGATGATCCGGTCAACCAATCACCTAAAATATTGGCTGCAGCTGGTGCAGTATTCATTCCATGACCCCCAAATCCAACTAAAGAATATACATTAGGTTTTACTTGACCAACATATGGCATCATATGTGACGCATATGCCATATTTCCTGACCAAGCATAATCAATCTTAAGATTTTTTCCAGGAGCAGTTTCTTCTAAAAGCTCAGGAAAAATACTTGCTATATCTTTTAAAGCATTCTTTTTTATTTTATCGGTGTTCTTGGTACCTAATGCTGTAATGCTGTGGCCCCACAGTAATCTGTTATCTGGCAAAATACGATAATAATTTCCAGCACGCCGAGTATCGTAAATCGCCCAATTACAGTTTATTATTTTTTTCTGCTCCATCGTTAAGGGTGAAGTAACAGCTATATAAGTTTGAATGGGTAAAATACTTTTTGATACTGGACTTGTTTCACGACCTCCATACCCTCCTGTAGCAAAAACAATTCTTTTAGCACTTACCGAAAAATTACTATTATTTACCTTTAAAATGGAAAGATCTTTTAAATAGTCCATTGACACAACTTTTGAATTTGTAAAAATTCGGCCTCCAAGTTCAACTATTTCTTTTTGCAAACAATTTAAAAAATTTAAAGGATTGAACTGATAACCTTCTTCTGAAAAAACTCCAAAAGTGTATCTATCACTTTTTAACAAAGTTCTTAGTTCATCTTTTTGTATCAACCTTAAACTTTCGGGATACTCGTTAACTGGTGATCCTGAACAAGATACAGACAGGACACCTTTCTTTGTATCTATAGAACGATAATTTTCTGAACAAATCCGATTGACCATCCAATTATATCCATCTTTGGAGAACTGATTTAGTTCATTTGCAAGCTTAAACCCAACTAGACTTTCTATCCCCTCTGGAGATAGTGCCCAGCCCGGTGTGCAGAAACCTCCATTTCTTCCAGAAGCACTTTTGCCAATTTCATTTGCTTCCAATAATAATGCATCAACTCCCTCCTTAATCAAATTTTGTAACAAGCATAATCCTGCCAAACCACCACCAATTATAGCGACATCGCAGGTCTGATTAGAAGTTATTTCATGATTAGCAGCATAAGACTTCGTATTGTCCTCATACCAAGTTTTTGAAAAAATCGCACTATTTTGCTTTAACTCTTCAGTCAACCAGAGCGGCCTTTGTTTACGATTTTATCTAAGGATTTTATTCCAGACGCTGCAATCAATGTTAAAAGTAAGTAAACTAATGCTGCTGAGTTAAAGGGCTCAAATACAAGAAAACTTTGCGCCTGAAACTCTCGCATTCGCTGAGTCAAATCTCTTACAGATAGAATAGATACCAAGGAAGTGTCTTTTAACATAGCGATAAATTCATTCCCCAAGGCTGGCAATACAATTGCTACTGCTTGAGGCACAATTACAAATCTGGCAACATGCCACTCTCGCAATCCTAATGTCCGAGCAGCTTCTATCTGTCCCTTGGGTATTGCTTCTATACCTGCTCTAAATATTTCGGCCATATATGCAGAATAACCAATTGCAATCGCAATTATTCCTCGAGTCATCATCTGCATATCAATATAGCCTGCTGAAGCACTCTTTATAGCCCCAGCTAAAGGAAGCCCAACATACAAAATTATAACAAGCATTGGAATTCCTCGTATCGTATCCACAAAAAAATCTGAAAATACTGCTAAAGGATGCGCATTCGTTAATAATCCAATAGCCATGAGCAAAATTGAAAGGCTACCAAGTACGTATCCAATAGTTGCCATCGTCTTGTTAAAACTTGACAAATAGTCTGCGCTCCAAATTATGGGTAGATTACCAACTTTTTCTGTATCAATCACGATCGCCGAAACGCGACCCTTTTCCAAACTACTTAGTGCTTGCTCTGGCGTTGCCATTGATCTTATCTTAAATGGTTTATCTGTCTCAATAGCTAAAAACTCTCCATACCTGATTATGTCTGTTATTGATTGAGGAGTACCAGCAACTATACCTATCTTACCCTCTAAGTTTCCCGCTAATACAATCTCTTCATGTGGTCTTGTTGTATAAAAAATTCCTATTAAGATTAACAACACTCCACAAAATGAAAATACGTATGAAGATCTTTTGGAAGGCTTTAAATTTACTAGTAAAGCCCAAATTAATCCTAAGAATGATGCCCCAATATATGCGAAAAATGCCGCTCTCAAGGTAATCATTATTCCTACAGCAAAGCCAGCGTGCGCAATCATTAGAATATAAAACATTCCTGAAAAATTTATGAAGACTAATAATAATAATAATAATTTTAAAGGTAATAACTTATGTTGTTCATTTCTTAAAAAGGCAAAAACAATGGAAAGAAAACTAAAGATAGCAAATAATTTTAAATACCACCTCGAGTCCAGCAATAATTTGTTTTGAAAGCTTTCTTCCAAAACAAATGATTTATCAGACATAATAATCCATTCTGCGCTTCTTGGATCAGCAGAATTTATTGCAACTGACACAACGTAATTATCAGTTACATTAAAAAAAACTAAAATTAACAGTAATACTAACTGCACACCAAAAAATAATAGTGCCCTTTTGCGGTAGTTTTTAATTACATCTGGAAGGAGATCTGGCCTGGTAGAACTTGACAAAGCAATGCTAGCGACCAAACCAGTAAATCCAGAACTCACCAATATTAAAAATGCTAAAAACAAACTACCCGCATTTTCCTCAATACCCAAAACTGAATATAAAGCTGGCGCATAGTTTCGTGATGTAAAAATCAAATAGATTAATACCGGTGCAACGGCAAGAAATATAAGATTACTGGCGCGGATACTACGAAGCTTATCTAAAATTGATTGCATAATACCCTTTTGAATTGATGTCATTCATAGCAATTCGTACCGGATTAGTAGAAACCCGGTACGAACATTCAATTTTATTTTGGCCACCATTTGATGGTTAGCTCCTGTAAAGTGCCATCAGCTATTATCGCGGCTAGTCCTTCATTAAAGTCATCCTGCATTCCGTCACCTTCTTGAAAAACCAATCCTAGAGGATCAGAAGATAAGCCAGTTATACCTACAGCAAGTTCTCCTGCAAACTCTTGCTCATACGCAGCTGCAGATGTGCTATCAATGATAACACCATCAACATCTCCGTTTTGAACAGCAATTACAGCATTATTGAAGGAGTCGAATAAAGCTAAGTTATCTCGACCAACTAATTCTTCCCCTAAAGCAGCATTTGTGGTTCCATTTTGAGACGCAAGTTTCATCGCACCACTTTTGAAATCATCAATTGTAGCTCCTTTGTCAGAAACTCTCATTAAAATACCTTGTTGCACAATGATATATGGATCCGAGAAATCAACAATCTTATCACGCTCTTCAGTAATTGTTACACCTGAAACCACCATGTCAAACTCACCATTTGCAAGTGCTGGAAAAATTCCATCCCAAGCTGTAGTTACCCAGTTTGGAACGCAGTTTATACGCTCACAAATCGCAGCTACTACATCAACATCAAAGCCTTTTACCACTCCATCCTCAATAAATTCATGTGGTGGGTATGTGGTATCAGACCCTATAGAAATTACCCTACCTCCAAGATCTGCTGCAAATATTGGGGCAGCAAGGAAAATTGAAAAAACTAGGGCCAAAATAGACTTATTCATTTTTGTCTCCTCATATAGTTATAAAATAATAATTTTATTATATTGAAACATGACGATGATGAATAAGTC
>CAJWLP010000049.1 GCA_913043145.1 uncultured Bacteroidota bacterium | reverse complement strand
TTGACAAAGCAAATTCCCCAATATTAATGTCATCAATAAAAACGGAATTTCCTTGCTGACTAATCACGTCAAATCTTAGGAATAAATTAGTTGCATCCTTGTATTTGGACAAACTAATTGAAGCCCTTCCCCAGTCTGATTTGGATTGGGGTACCCAATTAGGCGATACTGGACCCGTAACTAGGTTCGTGCTATTGTAGGCTTTTAGCGTAGCCCAGGATTGACCACAATCAACTGATCCTAAAACTAATAATATTTCTGAAGCACTCGAAACCCTTCTTGCATAAGCATATTTAAAATGCAGATTTAATGGAACTTCATACTCACTAACATCAACCGCTTCAGATATTGCTTTCATACGAAGTGATTGTGGAGTATTTTCATTAACATAAGCTTGTATAGAATTACTGCCTGAGTAGCCTACAGATGAAGATTTACTCCAACCATTGCCTGAAAGATCTTTTTCAAACTGCCATCCGTTAACGGAAGTACTTGACTCAAAATCTTGTCCGAAAGGAGCTTTTGACTTGGCTACATTAGGTAAGACTGTGACAAATAAAATCCGACTAGCAGAAGTACCACCAGCACTATTAGCCACATCAAGTTCTACCTTGTAAACTCCAGGTGTATTGTAAACAATTTCTGGATTTACAGCTGATGATGTTGCAGGAGTCCCTCCCTCAAATTTCCAAGTTCTTTGAGTAATATCTCCATTGTAACTAAAATCTTTGAACTTCATACTCTGACCAGCACAAATCACTTTTTTATCTGGATTATCATACCAAAAATCTGCTTTAGGTATCGATACTGGATTAGTATTTACTCCAGTAGCTATGATATTAGAAGCCGCTATATTTCTAGCTCTATATTGATTACTGGCTAAAAAACCATTTACCCGAGCGAGTTGACCATTTGTAAAAGCATTCATACATGCACCATTTGCGTAATCCATATAATTCTCTACCATGTCAATCTCATTAGGAAAATCAGTGTTGCATGTATTTGGATTCTGACTAGCAGTACATCCATAGGACGCTTCAGCAACTGGTGGTGTATCATCAACACGATCACCATTACCAGAACACCCACCCTGAAACGGATGATAGAGCCCTAGCCAATGACCAATTTCGTGTGTTAAGGTACGTCCTTTACCCGAAGATACTGCCGTGCCTATAGTACCTACTCGGTCATGTATCATAACAATTCCGTCTGTTGATGCCTGTTGTCCTGGAAACTGAGCATAACCTAATATTGTTCCTGTGCCACTGCTTTTGATCTCTTTAACTACCCATATGTTCAAGTATCTATTCCTATCCCATGCTAAAGCAACTGATTTTGCCTCATTATCTCGATCCTCATAATCCTCAATCATATTAATCGGATCGTAGGTCCGAGTAATTCCTTCTGTATAAGAACCATCCGGGGCGATACGAGCTAACTTAAATTCAACATTAAAGGTGGCTGCACGACTTTTAAAAACATCTCTCGTTTGAGATGCATCTAAATTTTGTCGTTGAAAATCTTCATTAACCACACGCAATTGGTCCTCAATTTGAGCTTTACTAATATTTTCATCACCGTAAGCGTGAATTACATGAAAAACTACAGGAATAATTCGAGTAGCTTTTTTTGTTTTTAAATCTACTGACTCATCATACTTTAGATTATAAATATTCTCTAGGTAATCCGCATAGCTTTGCCCTTCTGATAATTTATCTTTAACCAAACTATGGTTATACTCATCAGTACCACATTGGGCAGCAGCTAAAGCTGAAATGAGAATTGAAAATATGGTATAAACTGATTTCTTCATGAGATGCATAAGATGATTTAATTTTCAAAAAAAGACTTATTGAGTCGTTTTGTATTAATTAAGTTAACCATATTTTAGTCATAATTGTTCAATTGCTCTTTTCACTTGTTTGTTCTGAAGCTGCAATTATAGTCGAAACTGTCGCATCTCCTGTAACATTAACTACGGTTCTGCACATATCTAATATTCGATCAACAGGAAGTATAATAGCAATCCAAGCAGGATTTAGACCTACACTTTCTAAAACTACAATCATTAGTACTAGTCCTGCACTAGGTACCGCAGCTGCACCAATACTTGCTAATGTAGCTGTTAAAACAATAATCATTTGTTGAGCAAAGCTTAGGTCTATCATGTGAAATTGAGCCATTGCAACCACAGCTATTGCTTGATATAAACTCGTGCCATCCATATTAACTGTTGCCCCGATTGGCAAAACAAAACTAGAGATCGGTTTTGGCACCTTCAAATTATCATGAACACATTCCATTGTAACTGGTAAGGTTGCCATGCTACTGGAAGTTGAAAAAGCAGTCAGCTGAGCCTTACTGATCCCTTTTAGAAACTGCATTATGGAAAGTCGTTTTACAAAGAGCTGGATCAGTAATGGATAAAAAATAAATGCTACCATAAACAGAGCCAGAACTACAACCCAAGAATAATGCCCTAGAAACAACAATTGCTCTTTGAGCTTAGTCATGTTCTCACCGGCTGCCTCTACCAAGCTACCTGACATCAAGGCAAAAACAAAAAAGGGCATGGTTTTAATTATTAAGTTGACCATAGCAACAAAAAGCTCACTCAACCCCTCCATAAGTTCCCGAACTGGTTTTGCATGTTTATCGTTTAAGTTTACCAAAACCACACCAAAAAATATCGCAAAAAATATTATCTGTAACATTTCCATTTCAGCCAGAGCAACAATCACATTCTTGGGGACTATATCGACAATTGGAGCCAAAGGTCCTTTACTTTTATTATTATTTGCCTTATCAATTTTATCTTGAACTGCAGAACTTATCCCTGTTGCACTTACTCTTTTCTGAACCTCTATAATGAGTTTTTCATTACTAGGGTTTTCTAATTCACTGATTTCATCCAACGATATCACATGCGGATTATCAGCTAACCACAATTCATATTCTATTCTTTTTTCAAGTCGCGATTCATTCGAAGTAAATTCACCTGGCTTTATAAGATTAACCAAAAATAGACCAATGAGAATTGCACTCATTGTAGTACCAACATAGATTAAAAGAGTCTTTACTCCGACTCTACCCAACTGTTTAATGTTTTTTAAACTTCCTATCCCTGTTATGATACTAAATAGAACCAAAGGAACAGCAATTAACTTTAATAGGTTAATGAAAATATCACCAAAAGGAGAAATGTATGCTTTTGTAACACTTTGCCATCCCATGTTTACCGCAAATACCGCATATAATACACCAAGGACCAAAGCAATAATTACTTGCCAATGCAAAGCAATTTTTTTCATGGCTTCAATGTTAGGTATTTTTTTTTACTCATACCCATAGTCATTGAATAGTAAAGTAATTTTAAGTTATAATATTAGAGGTATTAACTACTCTAAAAATCTGACAACCTCTTGAACAATTGATTCATCTCTCAACTTATGTCCAAAACCCTCGGTCCCTATAAATGTTGATCTTGGCCAAAGTTTAGCCATATCTCGAGTATATTCAAAAGGAGCTTCTTTATCATTCTGATCATGGATGATTAAACCAATAGAGTTCTGGTTTTTTGCGAATAACTTTGAATCAAAATCTTTGGTAATCATCCCTGAATAATCCGAAAAATAATTCACTAAATTTTCTCTAATTTTGATTGAAAGACCTAGAACTCTAATAAACTCATCGATAAAATAATCTGCATGATTAGGTGTTCCTAATGCAATTACTTTGTTAGGTGACAACACCGGATTTTTACTCAACAAGTACATTGTACTGAATGCTCCTAAACTATGAGAAAGTATATAATCTATCTTATTTCGTTCAAGCAATTGCTGAATTAATCGTGAGTACATCGGTACATTAAATAATACCCCATCTGACTTCCCGTGAGCTGGAGCATCTATACAAATCACTTTATATTTATTTTTATCGAATGTCTCAACATACTTTTTCCATCTAAAGCTACTACTTTGCCATCCATGTAGACATAAAATCACTTCTTTTCCTTCACCCCATTGGTATTGAGCAATTTGTTTTCCTTCGAAATCATGATATGAAAGACGTCCTGTTTTCAAAAAATCAGATTGATGTTTCTTTAACTTTAAAGGAAAAGGGTAACAGAACAAAAGAAAGGCATGTTTACCTCCCAATCGAGATGAAAAAAAATTCACCGATTTTAAATAAATACTCAATAAAAAAATGATGACTTGGTGCATATTAAATGATCAAATCCCCCAGAACTAATGCTGCCATAGTTTCTATAATTGGGACTGCCCTGGGCACTACACACGGATCATGTCTTCCGCTAGCTTCTAAAGTCACTTTATCGTGAGAATTGTCGAGCGTAATTTGCTCCACCCCGATGGTTGAAGTTGGTTTAAAAGCTACCCTAAAAACAATATCCATACCGTTGCTGATTCCGCCTTGAATACCACCTGAAAAATTACTCTTTGTTTTGATGATATCTTCTTCTTTAACGAAAGAATCATTGACTTCAGATCCCAATTTTGATGCCATATCAAACCCACCACCAATCTCAAAACCTTTGGTTGCATTGATACTCATCATTGCGTGTGCTAAAAGGGCATTTAATTTCCCAAAAACAGGATTACCAACCCCAGGTTTTACTCCAGAAATTACACAAGTAATCACTCCACCAAGACTATCTTTTGAATTCTTTGCTTGATTTACGGCTTGAATCATCTGCTCTGATGTTTTTTCAATAGGACATCGCACTGGCGAACTGTCAACTTGAGCTTGTGTATATTTTTGACCGATATCCTCCATCAAAACAGTTCCTATTTGAGAAACATAACTAGTTATATTAATACCCTGTTTTTTTTGAAGGTAGTCTTGAACTAAGGCCCCTGATGCAACCCAACCTGCCGTTATTCTTGCACTACTTCTCCCTCCTCCTCGATAATCTCTAATACCATACTTTGCTTCATAGGTAAAATCTGCATGACTCGGTCTGTAAATATCTTTGAGTTTATCATAATCTTTTGGTTTAGCATCTGTATTCAACAGCTGAAAATGAATAGGTGCTCCAGTAGTTTTACCTTCAAAAACACCACTTTGAACATCTATTAAATCAGATTCTTTTCGTGATGTTGTCAAAGCAGATTGCCCAGGTTTTCTTCTGTCCAACTGACTTTGAATATACGACATATCTATTTCAAACCCAGCTGGAAATCCGTCGAGTATTGCACCTACAGCTTTACCATGGGATTCTCCATAGGAAGTAAGAATGATATGTTTTCCAAAAGAATTCACGGTTCAAAGGTACTCAATTTCAAATCCTATATTTTCTAGATCTTTCCAAAAATTTGGATAAGATTTTTTTACAACTGTTTCTTCATCAATGCAAATAGGTTCTATCAGTGATAGTGGTGCCACACACATTACCATGCGGTGGTCTTTGAATGACCTGAAAAGGGTGTCTTTTTCTAAATTAAAAGAATCTCCACGCATAAGCCAATGGTCATCAACTGATTTAAAGTCAACCCCTACTTTTTTAAGATGATCTATTGTTGCAAGTTCTCGATTACACTCTTTATATTTTAAGCTTTGCAAACCTTTAAAAATTATTTGATTACATCCAATTGCAGGAAGCAACATGGCAAAAGTCATAGAAATATCAGGAAACTGGTTATAGTTTAACTCTTTTGGGAAAACATAGGGTTTGTCAGAAGCATATTTTACAATTCTTATCCCATCATTTAGTTCCTCCATGACAATACTTGGGTGACCAATCTCAAAAAGTTTTTTTCGTTCTTTTTGCATATTGTTCAATCTAACTCCTGGGAAAAATAAATCTGTTTTTTCTGAAAGATGAATCATACTTACCCAATAATAAAAAGAGCTCCAATCAGGTTCAATCTGAAAATATTCCCCGTCAAACTTCTGTTTTTTGGAAACTTTAATATACGTCCCTTTTACCCACACAGAAAAACCCATCCTTCTCAAACACGCAATTGTCAATAAAACATATGCATAAGAAGACATCTTTGTATTTACTTTAAAATTAAATTCCCCATCAATTAAAGGTGCAATCATCAATAAGGCAGAAGCAAATTGACTGCTATTAATTGTTGAGAGATCTATTAAGTTAGATGAGACACCAAGCTTTTTTCCCACAATTCTTAGAGGCCCCTGACCATGTTTCTCTAAATAATTTATGTCTGCTCCTAACCTTTTTAGTATCTCTACTAAACCTGCAATAGGTCGTTCATGAAGTCGAGTCGTGCCTTTAATCGTCCATTCCCCAGGTGTTACTGCACAATATGCTGTTAAAAAACGATATGCCGTCCCAGCGTCTTTCACATTCAAATGATTATCATTTGAACCCAAGATATTTTTTAAAACTTGTGAATCATTTGCCTCTGAAACGTTATCTAAAATTAGCTGTGGCTCATAGAGTTTTTTAAGTATCAACATTCGATTAGTGACACTCTTTGAACTAGGCAAAATAACCTCTCCAAATAATTGTTTCTTGCTATTCGATAATCGAATCATTTTAAACTTTTCAAATAATCTAAACCTGCTTTAATCAAGTCTTCCTCAATTTCATAATCCTGATTTGCTTCACCTATCTGCTTAATTAGGGTGCAATTAATCAAATGATTGTGGTTCTTTTTATCTCTTATAAGATAAGGCATCAAATCATTTATTTCTGGGATTTCGTTATAAACCGATTTAACGATACCACTGAGAACTGTTGATATTTCATTCAATTGATCTGAAGAAAGTCCTGTCATTATATGGCTTATATAACTTTCAACTACCATCCCCAATGCCACAGCCACTCCATGAGATAAGGCCTGATTTTCCTCGTTTACACTGAGGCTGTTTGCTTCTATTGCATGACCTATTGTATGACCAAAATTAAGCCTTCTTCTAACCCCTAGATCTCTAAAATCTTCTTCGACCAGTTGAGTCTTAATACCTATTGAATCATAAATCAATTGAGGTAACAATTCATGTC
>CAJWLP010000048.1 GCA_913043145.1 uncultured Bacteroidota bacterium | reverse complement strand
TCAAAATTTTAACGAACAATATGCCATTGGTTCTGGTTTAAATGAAGTAGCTGGAAATAAAAAGCATATTTTTACCCTCCAATTAAAACAAGTCTTTTAATTATAATGACCAAACTAAGCGTAAACATAAATAAAATAGCAACCATAAGAAATGCCCGCGGTGGAAACACCCCAAGTGTTCCTGAAGCAGCCAAAGCCATTGAAAACTTTGGAGCAGACGGAATCACCATCCACCCAAGACCAGACGAACGACACATCACTCGTGAAGATGTACAACAACTTAAAAATACCGTCAAAACAGAATTTAACATTGAAGGATACCCTAGTGAGCTTTTCATAAATATGGTATTAAACATTCTGCCTGATCAAGTTACATTAGTTCCCGATGGACCAGATGTAATTACTAGCAATGCTGGTTGGGATTGCATCAAGCATCAAAATTTTCTTACACCCATCACACAAAAACTTAAAAAAGCAGGCATTCGAGTATCGATATTTGTTGATCCTGATCCTGTTCAAGTAGAAGCGGCTTTAGAATGTGGAACCGACCGAATCGAACTGTATACTGAGACCTATGCATCAGACTATAAAACAGATAAAGAAAAAGCCATATTGCCTTATACACTAGCAGCTGAAAAAGCAACCGAATTAGGCCTAGGCATCAATGCTGGTCATGACCTAAACCTTGACAATCTTTCGTACTTTATACAACGAATTCCAAACACCTTAGAAGTGTCCATCGGTCATGCACTGATTAGTGATGCTCTATACTATGGACTAAACAATGCTGTGCAGATGTACAAATCAAAAATAAATTCTATTTAGAATAGCTCCACATAGCAGGAAATCTTACATTTGCACTCAATAAAAAAATTATAGCCGAATACGATGGCAAACACAGGAAAAATATCTCAAATCATTGGACCAGTAGTGGACGTAGCGTTCGACCAAGAAGGTTCATCTTTACCTAAAATTTACAACTCTCTACACGTAACCAAAGACGACGGGTCAAGGGTAGTACTCGAAGTACAATCTCACCTTGGTCAAAATACGGTTAGAGCAATATCTATGGACTCTACAGAAGGACTTGTAAGGGGAGCAGAAGTGACCGATACAGGAGATGCTATTTTAGTACCTACTGGAGAAGCACTTAAAGGAAGACTTTTAAATGTTGTTGGTGATGCCATCGATGGTATCGGATCTTTGGATAGTTCGAATGGTCGATCAATTCATCAAGAAGCTCCCGCATACGAAAACTTAAGTACAGCAGCAGAGCCTCTTTTTACAGGTATTAAGGTAATCGATCTTATTGAGCCATATGCAAAAGGTGGAAAAATTGGTTTGTTCGGTGGAGCTGGAGTTGGTAAAACGGTACTTATTCAAGAATTAATTAACAACATTGCTAAAGCATATTCTGGTTTATCTGTATTTGCTGGAGTGGGTGAAAGAACCCGTGAAGGGAACGACTTACTACGCGAGATGATCGAATCTGGTGTAATCAAATATGGTAAGGAATTTGAAAAATCCATGGAAGAAGGTGGATGGGATTTATCCAAAGTTGACACAAAAGAACTCGAAGAATCGCAAGCTACATTGGTTTTCGGTCAAATGAATGAGCCTCCAGGTGCAAGAGCTCGAGTAGCACTTACTGGTCTTTCTATCGCTGAGTACTTTAGAGATGGAGACGAAAAATCAGGAGGAAGAGACATCCTTTTCTTTGTGGACAACATCTTTAGATTTACTCAAGCAGGATCTGAGGTATCTGCACTTTTAGGCCGTATGCCATCTGCAGTAGGTTACCAACCAACACTTGCCTCAGAAATGGGTGTCATGCAAGAACGTATTACCTCTACCAATAGAGGATCGATTACGTCTGTACAGGCAGTCTATGTTCCTGCCGATGACTTAACAGACCCTGCACCAGCTACAACATTTGCTCACCTAGATGCAACAACAGTACTTTCTCGAAACATTGCTTCTCTTGGTATCTACCCTGCGGTAGATCCATTGGATTCAACTTCCCGAATCTTAACCGTTGATGTAGTAGGGGCTGAACATTACAACTGTGCCCAACGCGTAAAAGAATTATTACAACGCTACAAAGAGCTTCAAGATATTATTGCCATCCTTGGTATGGACGAACTTTCTGAAGAAGATAAATTAGTTGTATCTCGTGCTCGTAGAGTTCAACGTTTCTTGTCTCAACCTTTCCATGTTGCAGAACAATTTACCGGACTGAAGGGATGCTTGGTAGATATCCAAGACACCATCAAAGGATTCAACATGATTATGGATGGTGAAGTAGATCAATATCCTGAAGCAGCTTTCAACCTCGTAGGAGGCATTGAGGAAGCAATAGCTAAAGGTGAGAAAATGATAGCAGAAGCAACAGAATAATGATAGTAGAAGTTATTACACCTGATGAGGTGCTATTTAGTGGCGAAGCAGTCTCAGTTAAACTGCCTGGTAGTAGTGGCTCTTTTGAGGCATTATCCAACCACGCTCCCCTGCTCTCAAGCTTAGAAAAAGGAACCATTATTGTTCGTACATCTGATGGTGAAGAAACTTTTGAAGTTTCTGGCGGTATTGTAGAAGTACTCAATAACAAAGTTGTTGTGCTAGCTTAAAGTTCCTAATTACAAAATATTAAAGCCTCCTTTAGATAAAGGGGGCTTTTGTGTTTTATAACAATCGTATTTAAGCTATTAAATATTTGTTCTTACTCTACCATTTCAAATGATATAAACCCAAATTCTTCATGAAATTCAACTTTCTGAATCTATAAAACTCCAAAATATGACCAATATCATGTCGTATTATGATCACAATCATAAAATTCACTAGTCCATACAGAATTATTACAACGTTCTTTGAACCAACATAAATTTAAAACACATTAATAGATTAAATAATAGATTAAATTTTTCACCCAGGCTATCATTGATATAGTCAAAAACCTCGAAAAATAAGTGAGTGTATTTCAATTGATTATGAGATATGTTGTATTGGCTATGGATCCACTAAATCATTGAAAGAATAAAAAAAAATGAAAATAAAAGAGATATTGATAGGAAAAACTATAAAATGTATGAACAATAACATAGAAGTAAAAACTAAAATCTGACATCATCTTGAATGTAGGTTTTAGTTTTTATTTTTTAATAAAAAAGGCTGCCTTCAGCGGTCTTTTCTATTATGTAAAGAAATTAAAAATCTATTAATTAGCTAACTTCGGGCGAATCGATTTGAACCGAAGCCACAATACTCCAAATAAAGCTTCTTTGATAATGCTACCATTCATTTTGGACTCACCAGCAGTTCGATCTGTGAAAATGATTGGAATTTCTTTGATTGAAAAACCCAATCGATAAGTTGTATATTTCATTTCAATCTGAAAGGCATAGCCCCTAAACTGAATATTATCGAGATTTATAGTCTTAAGTAACTTGTTTGTATATCCTACAAAGCCTGCCGTAGCATCAGATAACTTCATTCGCGTAAAAAAACGAACATAAGCCGAAGCAAAATAACTTAGCAATACACGTCCCATTGGCCAATTGACCACATTAACTACATTACCAACGTAACGGGAACCTACCACCAAGTCGCAGTGACCGTCTTTAAGTTCGTTGTACAAACGAATGAGGTCTTCTGGGTTGTGCGAAAAATCACAATCCATCTCAAAAATATAATCATATGAACGCTTTAAGCACCATTTGAATCCGGCAATATATGCCGTTCCTAATCCATTTTTTTCTCCATTTTCAAGAAGATGAATGCGAGGGCTATCCGTCTGTTTTTGTTTTACAAGATCGGCTGTTCCATCTGGAGAATTATCATCCACAACTAATACATCAAAGCCTATCTCCAAAAACATGACTTTGTCTAACATCGCTATGATGTTTTCCTTTTCGTTGTAAGTAGGTATAATAACAATTGGATTCATAGTAGTCCGTTTACTTCTAATTCGCTAGGAATTTACTTTTTTATGATCGGCTAAAAATTTAGCAAGTCCAATGTCAGTTAATGGATGCTTAAGCAAACCTAGTATGGAAGACAACGGACAAGTGCACACATCAGCACCTGCTTCTGCAGCCCTAACAATATGAAGTGGATTGCGAATAGATGCAGCTAAAATTTCGGTAGGAAAACCTTGCACCGTGTAGATATCTGCTATCTGAGCAATCAACTCAACACCATCCCAATTCATATCATCAATGCGTCCAATAAATGGCGACAAATAAGTGGCCCCTGCTTTTGCAGCTATGATAGCCTGACCAGCTGAAAACACAAGCGTACAATTAGTACGGATATCATGATCTGTGAACCATCGAATCGCCTTAACCCCATCTTTAGTCATGGGTACTTTTACTACAATATTTTCATGGATATCAGCAAGTGCCTTTCCTTCTTTAATCATTTCATCAAAATCCGTTGCAATAACCTCTGCACTGATATCACCGTCAACCATTTCACAAATCTTTTTGTAATGATTTTTAATATTTTCTTCACCAGAGACTCTCTCTTTGGCCATTAGCGAGGGATTAGTGGTTACCCCATCAAGGATACCTAAATCTCGGGCTTCCTGTATTTGTTCAAGATTGGCAGTATCAATAAAAAATTTCATAAGTAGAATATTGTATTTTAGCGAATGTAAGGATACCAAATGAAACTTCGAACTAAAAGACGTCCCAAAATTTGATAAAATCGATAAAGTTAGTCTCAGAGTAAACAAAAATGGCTGACATCGCACCGCTACAACCTCGTACCCTTGCTGCATTCCTGCCCTGGGGGAGTTCGGAGGGAGCTGGTCGTGTCAGCCGGTGCAAAAATACACCGACGTAACATCTAAGCAATCTATTTACTCATTTTATTGCATGTAAATCTTATATAATTGAGTAATAAATTACAAAAAATGGGATATTTCAAATAAGAACTTCCCTTAAATTTTAGTACGTTTGAGCCTAGGAATTATGAGCAAGACTAATTTGACATTTAATAAATATCAAGACAAGAACAAACTCCTTCTTAAAACATACCAAGACCTCGTTAAAAAGATACATCAAGGCGGTGGTACGAAATCTGCGGCAAAACAACACAAAAAAGGAAAATTGCTTGCACGAGAACGCATCGATTACCTCAAAGATGATGATGCTGATTTTCTAGAAATAGGAACATTTGTTGGACATGATATGTATGAGGATCATGGAGGTTGTCCTGCGGGAGGTGTAATAGGAGGTATTACTCGTGTATCTGGTCGGCTTTGTTTATTAGTAGCAAATGATGCCACTGTAAAAGCGGGTGCATGGTTTCCTATTACTGCCAAAAAGAACTTACGTTTTCAAGAAATTGCCCTTGAAAATCATATCCCAATCATATATCTAGTGGATAGTGCAGGAGTATATCTTCCACTTCAGGATGAAATTTTCCCAGATAAAGAACATTTTGGAAGAATATTTAGGAACAATGCCATTCTAAGTAGCAAGGGTATACCACAAATTGCTGCTGTTATGGGAAGCTGTGTTGCTGGCGGAGCATATTTGCCAATCATGAGCGACGAAGCCTTAATCGTGGATAAAACTGGTAGTATATTTTTAGCTGGAAGCTATTTGGTGAAAGCAGCTATTGGAGAAACCATCGACAACGAAACGCTGGGCGGATCTATTTCTCAAACAGATTTATCTGGAATTATTGACGATCGCTTTCCCAATGATCAATCCTGTTTAGATCGCATACGATATTTAGTAGACAAAATTGGAGACCCAAACAAGGCTGGATTCAACCGAAAAGAACCACTACTTCCGAAACATAAATCCACTGATATTTTTGGAATTTTACCAAGCGATCGGTCTAAACCTTATAAAAGTATTGATTTAATCAAACGTTTGGTAGATGATTCAGAATTCGAGCAATATAAAGCTAATTACGGAAAAACCATACTGTGCGGATATGCTAGAATTGACGGTTGGGCGGTAGGAATTGTGGCTAATAATCGCGAGATTATTAAAAATAAAAAAGGAGAAATGCAATTTGGTGGAGTAATCTATTCAGACAGTGCCGATAAAGCTGCACGATTCATCATGAATTGCAATCAGAAAAAAATACCCTTAGTTTTTCTTCAAGATGTAACTGGCTTTATGGTTGGTAGCAGGAGCGAACATGGAGGCATTATAAAAGATGGTGCTAAAATGGTGAATGCAATGAGTAACAGTACCGTTCCAAAATTTACCATTGTAATTGGCAATAGTTATGGTGCTGGCAACTATGCCATGTGTGGTAAAGCATACGACCCTCGTCTTATCGTTGCTTGGCCCTCTGCAAAAATTGCTGTAATGGGTGGAGAGCAAGCAGCTAAAGTACTATTGCAGATAGAAAAGACTTCACTATCAAAACAAGGAGAAGAAATCAGTTCTAAAAAAGAGAATGAGCTACTCAAAAATATCATCGACAGATACAATACACAAACTACTCCAGAATACGCTGCATCGCGACTTTGGGTAGACGAAATTATAAACCCAATCGATACAAGAAAATGGATAAGTACGGGAATAGAAATGGCCAATCATGCACCCGTTGAAAAATACAACGTAGGTGTAATTCAAACATAGTATGAAACGAATCAATATATATATCATCACCTTTTTTATAGCATTGGGTACTAAAGCACAAAACCCCAATGACTCCCTATGGCATCTTCTACCCTATTCAAAAAAGGGAAATGCAGGAATAGGGTACCAAGAAGCAGTTGAAATGATGAAGGGAAAAACGCCCCAAACAATTCTAGTTGCCATTGCAGACGCAGGAGTAGACATCCATCACCCAGACTTAGTCAATAACCTCTGGAAAAATCCACTTGAAATAGAGGACAATGGAATTGATGATGATAAGAATGGCTATATTGATGATGTTTATGGTTGGAACTTTATTGGAGAAACAACCTATGACAATATGGAATTAACACGTCAGTATGCTCGCCTTAATCGTATCTACGAATTAAAACCTAAAGCTCAAGTAAAGAACCCTGATGAATACACTACCTATCTTAAGATGAAGAAAAAATTCTTAAAACAAA
>CAJWLP010000047.1 GCA_913043145.1 uncultured Bacteroidota bacterium | reverse complement strand
ACAGCGGATAGCATAATGCATAAGTATGCTTGTCAACTAAAACAATTATACTTTCATCATGTTCAGCAATAAATTTTTTTAGATGCTTAAGTCCGTTTTTCACAACTTCAAAGTTATAACAACCGAATGAAATTAAAGGTTCAACCTTATTATTCTTTCAAAGTATCTCATCATGGAATTAATCTTTATAAAGTACACCATCAATTATCTAATACCAATTGCAACATTTTATGAAAAGCGTTGTTTATTTGAACTTGTACAAAATGAGAAAATTAATAATTTTAGCCTCTGTTGTTTTGGTTAGTATACTATGTTTATGGAGAATAAATAACAACGAAGGAGAAAGTAATTTCAGAGATATCAGCCATTTTGCTGTTCAAAACACAGAAGATATCACTCGCATTAAACTCAAAGACCGACAAGGAAATGAAGTGATTTTATCAAAAAAAGACAGCTTTTGGTATGTCAATGATAAACTCAAAGCATTCAGACCTAAAATTGAATCTCTTTTAAATGAAACCATTAAAAATATTCGAATTAAAGGTCCTGTTGCAAAAACTGCACAACAAAACGTAATACGAAAAATGGTAGGACATTCTATTCATGTTCAGATTTTTCAAAAAAATGAATGTATCCGAGATTATTATGTGGGTTCCTCAAACCCAGACCGTTCATCAACCTACATCCACATTAATGGATCAAATACACCTTATGAGGCACATATTTTTAGTTTCGCTAATTTATTGGAACCAAAGTTTAGCACGTATGAAAAAGACTGGTTTGATCAAACTGTTTTTGATTTTTCATCCGATCAAATAAAAACTATAAAGGTTGACCACATTTATGATACATCAGAATCTTTTCAAATAACTAAGTCAGATTCTTTTTACGATATTATTCCTCGTGTTATGAGTTTATCCCAACCTGCCGCAAGAAGTTATTTTTCCTTGTTTTCATTCAAAAACTTTGAAGGCTACGCTGAGTATCTAAAACTAGAACAAAAAGATTCAATAAAAAATTCGACACCATTCATGAGCATTGAAGTGATTCCTTTTAAAGGAAAACCCATAAAGCTAAATTTACATCGCAAAGGGTCTTTTCATATGGATAATTCTTTACATGATAAACGTGGTCAAATTATTGTGGAAGACACGGAACGCTATTTTGCATCATTTACAGAATTTCCTTTTTTGGTCACTGTTCAAGAATATACCATGGGAAAACTTTTGGTCAAAAGAAGTTATTTTAATCAATAATCAAAATCCGTAAGTTATTGAGGCATTTCTCCATTTATCTACGACGGTCTGCATATCGTGTGGTAACTCGGAATCAAACTGCATCCATTTTTTTGTAGTGGGATGTTGAAACCCTAGAGACTTGGCATGCAATCCCTGCCTTGGTAAAATACTGAAACAATTATCTACAAACTGTTTATACTTACTAAATACGACCCCTTTCAAAATCCGATTCCCTCCGTAATGATCATCGCTAAATAATGGATGCCCCATGTGTTTCATATGTACCCTAATCTGATGTGTACGACCTGTTTCTAATTTACATTCAACCAAACTAGTGTATAGAAAATCTTCCAAAACTTTGAAGTGGGTAATTGCATGCTTACCTCTATCTTCATCTTCAGATAAAACTACAAACTTTTTACGATCATACTTGTCACGTCCAATAATTGTAGAAAGAGTACCCTCTAGCTCTTTAAGGCTTCCCCAAACTAAAGCTTGATAAGTTCGTTCAATTGAATGGTCCTTAAATTGTTGGGAAAGATGTGCCATTGATTCATCATTTTTAGCAACTACAAGTAATCCGCTTGTATTCTTGTCAATACGGTGAACTAGCCATGGCCGCTTACCTTGATGGGTTGCCTTAGTATCTAAAACATATGCTAAGGCATTAAGTAGAGTACCTGACTCGTTACCAAAACCAGGATGAACTACCATACCCGCCTTTTTATTAACTATCATTAAATCATCGTCCTCAAATACAATATCCAATGGAATATCTTGTGGAATAACCTCTAGCTCGCTAGGTTCTTTATCAACCAATACTTCAATAAAATTTTTGGGCTTCACCTTGTAATTAGCCTTGACAGCTTTACCATCGACAATTACATGTTTTTGATCAATAGCTTCCTGTAATTTATTTCGGCTAGCACGCTCAATTTTATTAACAAGATACTTATCCACTCTTAGAGGTTCTTGTCCATCATCCACCGTAAAAGTGTACCTAATAAAAAGACCGTCTTCCTCCATTTTAACCTCGCTATTTGATGTATCAGACATTTTGTTAAATTCTATCTTTAAATGGGAACAAGTTAATCGTTTATCTGTTTATTTTTGTAGCAACAAAAGTATTAAGAATAATAAATGATTACACACGAATCGTCTTTAGATAATTTTACCGAGCAATTTGACTTTGTATTAAATAACTACACAAGTCATGATTTAAACATCAACCAGTTTGAAAACATCATCATGGGTGGTCTCGGTGGAAGTGGTATTGGGGCAGTATTAGCAAAAAATTGGTTTTTTGATAAATGCCCAATCCCTATTGAAACTATTGCAGATTATCATTTACCAAAATTTGCTAGTAATAAATCACTAGTTATTCTAAACTCATACTCAGGTAATACAGAAGAAACACTTCAATTATTTGAGGAAGCTAATGCATTAGGATGCCCCATGCTTATCATGACAGGTGGTGGCAAGCTTAAAGAGTTGGCTAGTCAAAATAAACTTAAAACATATGATTTAAAGGGTGGTTATCAACCCCGAATGACTGTTGGTCAAGGGCTAGGGTTTATCAGCATGATTTTTGGAGAACTTCTAGGCGAAGATCATCAACCAATTATCCGAAGCATTAGCGATTATTTTGAAGAAAATAGAGACCGTCAAAAGCAAAGCGGTGAGCAAATCTTTAACTTCTTTAAAAATACTATTCGAAAAAAGTTTGTCATCGTAGCCGATAGAGAATTTGCTCCTGTAGCTGTAAGATTTACGCAACAACTACAAGAAAACTCAAAACTAGAAGGATTTGTAAATGTACTTCCTGAAGCTAATCACAATGCAATTGAAAGTTACACCGATAAATTAGATACAAACTTCATTATGTTATACTCCAACAAAAATCCAAGAGTATCAGCACGATTTGATTTCCTTATCTCTCACCTTGAGTTAGATAATAACACAGTACTACCGATGCAAATCCCAGAATATACACTTCAGTCTATTTTTGATGTAATCTACAGATTGGACTGGGTGAGTGTTATGCTAGCAAATGAATTGGGATCTGATTTAATGAATGTTCCAATCATCATGAACCTTAAAGGGTTTTTAAGTGATTTGGAAATTGTTAAAGAATAGAATCAAAAGCTTCAAGAATATATTTTAAAGCCTCAACAGAACGTTGGGGCTTTTTTATGAAATTACCAAATTATAGTTTTAAAAAATTATTTAAAAAAATAAGCCCTCAAAACGGAGTTTTAAGGGCTTTTTGTTTAACTAAATTAAAATTATGTTCTCAGATTGATAAACATTGATATTTTAATACTACAAATTTAAAATAAACTAATCATTTCACCCAGTCTTAAAGTACAATAAATTATCATAATTACGTATGATTTTTGAACAAAAAACCTCCCTACTTTAATTCGCAGGGAGGTTTGTAATAGTAATTAAATTAGTTTCAGTTATTTCTTGAATCGTTTCATGAAGTCTACAACAATTGGAGTAGCAACGCAAACTGATGAATATGTACCCACTGCAACACCAACAAGTAGTGCAAATGTGAATCCTTTTAATCCCTCACCACCGAATACAAACAATATTAAAATAACTAGTAAGGTAGTTAATGAGGTAATCAATGTTCTACTAAGTGTTGAGTTAATTGCTTTATTTATGACTTGAGACTGATCAGATTCTCTTCTGTTTTGTCCTATAAATTCTCTTACACGGTCAAACACAACCACTGTATCATTAATTGAATAACCTACAACCGTCAAAATTGCGGCAATAAATGCTTGATCAATAGATAATTCAAAAGGTAGGATACCCCACAAAATAGAGTATAAGGAAAAAACCACCAAAACATCATGAAAAATTGCCGTGGTAGCACCCAAACTAAACCCTACATTTCTGAATCTAGCCAATATGTATAAGAACATACCAATAATGGCAAGAGCAATTGCCCATGTAGATCTTACCGTAATATCTTTTGCTATAGTTGGACCTACCTTGCTGCTTGATAAAATATCATCTCCTGTAACATTAAAATTACTTAAAGCTGACACCAATGCAGTTTCAACTTTAGCTCCAGCATCAGCATCTTTATTATCAATCATATAGGAAGTAGTTACCTTGTACTGATTGGCAGAACCATAAGTTTTAACCTCCGTATTGGCATCTAAAAATTTAGCAGTCAACGCTTCTTTTAATTGAGTTGTAGAAGCATCTTCAACACTAACTACATAACTCCATCCACCTTTGAAATCAACTCCTGTTGAGACCCCTTTGGTGACAAGCGATCCAATACCTCCAATGATAATGATTGACGAGATAATGTAAAATGTTTTACGCTTGCCTATGAAATTCCAATTGATGGTATTTAGTTTTTGTCCAATCGATTTAGAAAAAGAGGAATAGAATGAAGTTTCTTTTCCTTTTTTAAGATCGTTATCGATAAGTAATCGAGTTAAGAATATAGATGTAAATAAGGATGATAATATACCTATTACCAATATAACGGCAAATCCCATCACAGGACCCTTACCTAGTACCCATAAGATAACACCTGCAATTACAGTTGTAATGTTTGCATCAATAATGGATGAATAAGCTCCAGAATAACCATCTTTAATAGCCATATTAAAAGATTTCCCAGCCTGTAATTCCTCTCGAATACGTTCAAATATTAAAACGTTAGCATCCACTGCCATACCAATAGTTAGTACAAGTCCAGCCATTCCAGGTAGTGTAAGAGCCGCATGTAATCCAGCTAATACACCTATAATAAACACAAGGTTTACTAATAACGCTATATCTGCATATAAACCTGCTTTGCCGTAATAAATAATCATAAAAAAGATGACCAATAAAAACCCAACAGCAAGTGAAATAAGGCCTGCGTTGACAGCTCTAGCTCCTAGCGTAGGACCAACTGTAGTCTCTCCCGTAATTTTAGCAGGAGCAGGTAACTTACCTGCCTTAAGGATGTTAGCTAAGTCAGTGGCTTCATCTAACTCATAATTTCCAGTAATTACTGAGCTTCCATTGGGTATTTCACCCTGAACAGTTGGAGCACTATAGACTTGATCGTCCAATACTACAGCTATACACTCTTTGGGACTGGTAGATGAGGCCTCTTTAGTTATTCTTCTCCATACAGATGTACCTTCTTGATTCATCTGCATGCTTACTGCAAGATTGAGATCATCCTGACGAGTTGGTCGTGCGTCAGTGATAACATCACCAGCTAAAGCTGGCTGACCACCTCTACCACTTTTCAAAGCATATAAAGCTATAAAATCCTTACCCTCTATCTTGATAGGCTTAAAACCAAATTTGAAATACAAATTAGACGGCAATGCAGCTAGTACATCTTTTCTTGCAAAATATCTTTTAAAATCCTCAACATCATTTACATCAATATACCCAATCTCAGCAGACTGTGCCCAATTTTTCCCTTCGTTAGCTACATTGGGAACTAATTTACTTAGAACTGGATTTTCTCGTTGGATTTCTTCTCGAGATTTCTGCACAGAATCATTTCCTGCTGAATCCGATGATGCTAATAAATCGTCACTAAATAAATCACCGTCTTTGCTAGATGAGGTATCTTTAGAAGGTTGTTCGCCTTCTTTTTCAGCTACTTCATTCTCAGTTCCTAGATTATTAAGTTGATTCACTCCATAAACAATCTTATTAACTTGCTCCAAGTACTCAAACCCTTTATAATTTGGGAAAACCTTCCAAAATTCAAGTTTTGCAGAACTCTGCAATAAATCTCTAACACGCTGTGGGTCATCAACACCTGGTAACTCAACCAATATTCTACCATTATCTAAACGTTGTACATTAGGCTGTGCTACTCCAAACTTATCTATACGCGTACTGATAATTTCAAATGCTCTACTTATGGCACTTTCACTTTCTCTCTTTAGGTAATCAAATACTTCCTCATTGGTTGAATTATATTCATTAGGTAACTCCGCTTTCAGTCCTTTACCATAAAAAATACCAACAATTTTACCATCAGGATTTTCTTTGTTGTAGTTTTTGGCAAGAAGATCAACAAAATTTTGCTGACCTAAGTACTCATTTTTGGATTTTTCAAATGCTGCTAGAAAAGCTTGATCTGATGTATTATTGGCCATGGCCTCAATTACTGCAGGAGTCTCAACTTCTAGAGTAACATTCATACCACCTTGTAAATCAAGACCAAGATTAAGTTCATTTTCTTTGCATTCTTGGTAAGTGAATCCCAATCCAGGGAATACTTTCTCCTGTGACATTGAATCTAAATAACGGTGCTCAAAACTATCTTTTTGGACCGTTGAATTAGGATACATAGACGCAGCTTCTGATGCGGCAGATTTTTCAACAGAATTCGTAACGAATGTAAACGAAAGCTGGTAAGCACTCGCTAATAAAAGCAGTACAGTAATAAATTGGATAAATCCTTTATTGTTCATATTTATCTAGTTTCTATTAGATTTTTTCAAAAATTTCAAAGACGGCAAATTTAGTTGTAATAGTGGAACTTAGCAATTAAAGTTTAGGCTGAATTTAGACTTTGAAAAGAGTAAATTTTAAGTTAAAATATTCAAACTATTACTTCCCTAAATTTAGTAATTACATGCTTAAGACAATCATCAAAATTATCTGTATTCTGAATCACATAATCTGATTCCTCTTTGTGTGGCTTTAGAAATTGATCATATGCAGGTTTCACATGATTATCCCATTGATACATTACTTCTTCATGGGTCATACCACGTTCTGTAGTATCCCTTTTAAGCCGTCTTTCTAGGGTAACATCCTCATCTGCATCAATATACAAACGATAATCATACAAGGCATTTAAACCTTTATCAGCAAATACGAAAAGTCCTTCCAGTAAAATAATCGGTGCAGGTTGATACGTAATCTGTTTTGGAAATACATCTGGATTGTTGAAGGTATATTCGACAATTTGAACTGGTTTTCCTT
>CAJWLP010000046.1 GCA_913043145.1 uncultured Bacteroidota bacterium | reverse complement strand
ATGGTAAGAGCTAATAGAATACAACTTACTAGCCCACCACCAAGTAGACCACCTAACATTTCAGGACCAAAAGCTAGCCCGACAATAACTGGCGAGAAAACTGCAATGGCACCGGGGAGTACCATTTTTTTCAATGCTGCTTCTGTGGCTATCTCAACACATTTTTGATTATCAGGTTTTCCTGTACCTTCCATTAACCCTGGTATCTCTCTAAACTGCCTTCTTATCTCATTAATCATGCTGTAAGCTGCATCGCCTACAGCAGTAATTGTCAGTGAAGCAACAAGAAAAGGAATCATACCGCCTATAAATAGCCCTATTAGAACATTTGTGTCGGTAAGTAAAAGTTGTATAGGCTCATTCCTGCCATGATTAACTTCTTGGACAAAGGCAGTTATTATTGCTAAAGCAGCCAATGCAGCTGCCCCGATAGCAAAACCTTTTCCTATAGCGGCTGTTGTATTTCCAACTTCATCTAAACTATCCGTAATTTTTCGAGTTTCTGGGCCTAGTGAGCCCATTTCAGCAATACCACCTGCATTATCTGCGATTGGGCCGTATGCATCTATTGCCATAGTTATTCCAACAGTTGCGAGCATGCCCACAGCAGCAATACCTACTCCATACAGTCCTGCAAAATAGTTAGATAAGAAAATTATAACTACAAGAGTTAAAATTGGAATTACTACAGACTGAAGACCTATTGACAAACCTGTCGTAATTACAGTTGCCGAACCTGTTTGTCCTTGGGCAGCTATTTTTCTAACTGGTGCACCACCTGTGTAGTATTCTGTAACGAGGCCTATGATAATACCTCCGATTGTTCCTGAAAGCACGGCGAACCAGGCATTTTCTGTAACTCCAAGATGAATTATTAAATAGTAAGCGAGTATTATAAAAGAAATAGCTGCTGCAAAAGTTCCGCCTCTTAATGAATTAGCTATATTTGTTTCGTCACTTCCTTTTCTTGCAGCTAGAATCTTTATAATTGTTATTCCTATTATAGAACATATTAAACCAAGTGAAGCCAAAGATAATGGAAGAAACATTAGAGTTTCTCTTGTTCCTAAATGTATTAAATCAGCTTGAATCATTGTTGATGCGATAGCAATTGTTGCAATAATGGCTCCACAATATGATTCAAAAATATCTGAGCCCATTCCAGCTACATCTCCAACGTTATCTCCAACGTTATCTGCAATCACTCCAGGATTTCTAGGATCATCTTCAGGAATATCCTTTTCAACCTTACCTACTAAATCGGCGCCAACATCAGCAGATTTAGTAAAAATACCACCTCCAACTCTTGAGAATAATGCAACAGTCGATGCTCCCATGCCAAAACCATGTATGGTAGATACAGTATCTGGATCAGATCCGTAAAGAATGTATAAAAATCCAAGACCAAGTAAGCCCATTGCAGCTACCGTCAAACCCATAATCGATCCGCCAAAGAAAGCTACAGATAAACTATCACTGACACCAGAATTTTGTGCTGCAGTCGCAGTCCTAACATTTGCCTTTGTAGCCGTATACATGCCTATAAAACCTGTGGCAGACGATGTTACCGCACCTACTATAAACGCAACTGTACTGCTAAATCCTAATCCTTGATAAATGCCGAAAACAAGTATCAGAGAAAACATGAATAAAATTGAGTACTCTTTTTTCATAAAAGCCATAGCGCCAATATGAATTTCATCTGAAATATCTGTTAGTTTTTTGTCACCAGCAGGATAACTTTTTACTATTTTATAGAGTAAAAATGCAGCAAATAAGCCTAGAAAGCCGAGTATAATAGGTATTAAGTTCATATATAATCACCATTTATTTATTTTTAGTTTTTCTTTTAATAATCTTACTTATAATACAAATATGGCAAGAAACTATCGAAATGAGACTATCAGAAAAAAGCAAAGGTTTGAAGAGAAAACTAATTGGGAAGCTCTCAATGACCCCATTAAAGACAGAGCATCACACAAACTTAGAGCTTTATTCGCCGTTGGAATAGTATTTTTAATATCAATATTTTACTTAAACCACATTTATAAAATTCAGATTACAAATCATGAACTCTACACGATGAAAGCTGAAGATAATAGGATACGGATAAGACCTATAGAGCCAATAAGAGGGAATATCCTTGATAGGAATGGAAACATACTTGCTGAGAGCTATGATACTTTCAACATCATTGCCAAAAAAGAAAATATCCTATCCAAAGATGAATTTATTGCTAATGCGAGTAAAGTATTTAAGTTTAATAAAAATCAGCAAGATCAGCTTAATATTCAATTTAAGAATAAAACCCTCAAAGAGATTACTCTAAAAACTGATACAACGATAGAGGAGTTTACTAAATTATCTGTAGATCAGTATCTTCTTCCGGAGATGGAGCTAATAATTAATTCTAATCGAAGATATATTTTTCCAGAAGCTACGTCACATTTACTTGGTTATACTGGAAAGCTATCGCAAACTGATTTTGATTCAGTTGTAGATGTAAAAGACGGAATGACACATGTCGGAAAGATTGGTATCGAGAGATTTTATCAAAACCTCCTTTCAGGATCTCCTGGGTATGAAAAGCTGGAGACAAATGCCAATAATGAAATAATCAGAGTCTTAGAGAAAAAACCTGCACTTAGAGGCCAAGATATATATTTAACAATAGATTCGAAACTTCAAAATTATTCTTATGAATTACTTAAGGGCAAAGAAGGATCAATAATTGTTATGAACCCTCATAATGGAGATATACTAAGTTTCATAAGTCATCCCGGCTACAATAATAATTTATTTGCCGAAGGAATTTCGTCAAAAGATTATAAAAGACTTCTTAATGATAAATCTAAACCTCTTTTCAATAGAGTGCTCTCGGGACAATATCCACCAGGATCCACAATTAAGCCATTTTTTGGAATAATTGCACTTGAGGAAGGAGTAATAGATAAATCAAAAGTTTTCGCTTGCACCGGTGCTTACAAATTAAAGAACTATAAAAGGCCTTTTAAGTGTTGGAAAAAGGACGGTCATATGGATGTTAATTTATCATCAGCTGTTGCTTCCTCATGTGACGTCTTTTTCTATAGGTTAGCAGAAACATCTGGGATAGATCTTATGCATGATAAACTCAAAAAATTCGGCTTTGGCGAAAAAACATTTATTGATTTATATGGAGAAAAAAAAGGATTATTACCATCACGAGAATGGAAAAATCAATCTAAACAAACTCCATGGTACCCGGGAGAAACTCTTAATGTTGGAATTGGGCAAGGGTATTTTTCTGCAACAACATTACAGTTAGCAAACGCAACATCATTGCTAGCAACTGGGGGTGAAAGCGTCACTCCCCATTTATTTTTAAAAAGCATTGGTAATAATATAGAACAAACTTACAACTACAATGAAAATAAAAATACAGTTGATATTGACACTGACAGCCTTCATATTGTTAATGAATCAATGTGGCGAGTAATATATGACACTGATGTAGGTACGGCCTCTCACCTAGAGAAAATTGAAGGAATTGAATTTGCCGGAAAGACAGGCACCGCTCAAGTATATAATCTAGATAAAGGAAAAACAGGAACAAAGTCTTTACAAGATCATGCACTTTTTATAAGTTTTGCTCCTTTCGAAAGTCCAGAAATTATCATAGCTGTTATTATAGATAATGGAGGAAGCGGATCTGCGGTGGCAGCTCCAATAGCTAGAGACATAATAAATTTTTATTTTAAAAATATTAAAACGAAGCTTGCCAAGCAATGAGGTACTCTGACAATCAATTTACTGGTTTATCAGCACTTTTTAAAATAGATGTTAAATTGTTTGTGATAGTTATATTAATTGTAATCATTGGTCTTACAACATTATTTAGTGTCTCAGGAGGCGACTATAATTTAATAATCAAACAGCTTATAAGAATAGCTATCGGAATGATAGCCATGATTTTTTTAGCTCAAATCCATCCAGATAACTTTAGATTATTTTCTCCACTTCTATATATATTTGGGATTATATTATTAATACTTACTATTTTTTTTGGTGTGGGTAAATCTGCTGACAGATGGTTAGATTTCTATATTTTAAGATTTCAACCATCTGAGCTAATGAAACTATTTGTTCCGCTTATGATTGCATCATTTTATTCTGATAAAGCGCTGCCGCCTTCATTAAAGAACCTTTTTGTAGCATCAATTATAATCATTACTCCAGCCATACTAATCGCAAAGCAACCAGATCTTGGAACAGCTCTTCTTATAACTAGCTCAGGTATCATCGCAATATTTCTATCAGGAATAAAACTTTCCCATATATTTTTAGGCATAGGGCTCGTTATAGGAGCAATTCCTTTATTATGGTCATTTATGTATGATTATCAAAAATCAAGAATACTCTCATTTTTTAGCCCAAGTCAAGATGCACTCGGTACTGGATATCACCTTGCACAATCAAAAATTTCACTAGGTTCAGGAGGACTTTTTGGAAAAGGATATATGAATGGCACTCAATCCCAATTAGATTTTCTTCCAGAGAATCACACAGATTTTATTTTCTCTGCATTTGGTGAAGAGTTCGGATTCGTAGGAGTCTTTATATTAATGACTCTCTATATACTTGTAACGCTAAGAGGCATGAGCATTTCTATCAAGGCTACAGATAATTTTTCAAGAATATTATCAGGAACATTAATATTAACAATATTCTTATATGTGTTGGTTAATATAGGTATGGTTGTAGGAATACTTCCAATCGTTGGCGCACCTCTACCATTTATGAGTTATGGTGGGACATCTATGTTGACTGTTTTTGCTGCTTTAGGCATTATCATGTCAGTTAAGTCTCACCAGAGACTATTGAGGAAATGATGAAGTACGTCTCGACAATCTTTTTATTGCTATTTACTTTGAATGTTGCAGCTACCAATTCATATGATAAGAATATTGTCAATGAATTCATAGATGAGATGCATACAAAACATAATTATGACAAAGATAACTTAAAAAAACTTTTTAATAGCATAAAAGAGGAAAGCAATTTAAAAAAATTTTTTAAAAAAGCGCCTGAGAGAAGACTTACATGGAATGGTTGTAACCTAAAAGAAAAGCAATGTATTAATTACAAAAAGCTTTTTATTAACAATCATAATATTAAAAATGGAAAGGTATTCATGAAAGAAAATTCTCAAGTTCTAGAAAGAGCATCAAGAAGATTCGGAGTACCAAAAGAAATAATTGTCTCCATAATTGGGATTGAGACCAGATATGGGAAAAATTTAGGAAAATTTAAAACCTTTGACACTCTCGCATCATTGTCACTTGGACCTAATAAAGGGAGAAGGCATAAATTTTACAGATCAGAACTTGAAAATTTCTTACTGCTTTGTGAGGAAAATAATCTAGATCCAGCTGCTATCAAAGGTTCTTACGCAGGGGCATTAGGTAAGCCACAATTCATATCTAGTTCCTATAGGAATTATGCTATTGATTTTGATAATGATAACTATGCTGATCTATGGAACTCAAATGCAGATGTTATCGGTAGTATTGCCAACTATCTAAAAAGAAATGGATGGTCTAGAAATGGACTCATATTGACCGATTTAGTAGTCGACAATAATAAATCAACTCTTGAAAAGATATCAAAAAAAACATACAAGCCTCATACAATTTATAAAGAATATATGAAACTTAAAATTAATTCTCCACAGAAAATTAATGCAAATGAAAAACTATCGGTTATAAAACGAATAGAGGGTAAAAAGACTGTGTTTAGTTTTGGGCATAACAACTTTTATACTATTACAAGATATAACAGGAGTCGATTATACGCGCTTGCTGTGTATACACTCGCTCAAGAAATAAAAATCCAATCACAGTAGTTTTTGTTATGTTAATATAGCTATATGTATAAATACCTACTTTCAATTATGCTTACTTTAATTTTAGGGAATCAAGTATATGCTTCCCCCATTCCTCCTGCGCCGAATCTGAACGCAAAAGCATACGTTTTGATGGATTATGACAGCGGGATGATTTTAGCTTCAACTAATAAAGATTTAACGTTACCTCCTGCAAGTATCACCAAAATGATGACAGCTTACATAGCATTTACAGAACTTAAAGAAAAAAATATCTCTTTCAATGAAGAAGTCTTAGTCAGCAAAAAAGCATGGAAGACTGGAGGATCCAAAATGTTTATTGAAGTTGGTAAGCGGATAAAACTTAAAGATATTCTCCAAGGCGTTATTACTGTATCAGGGAATGATGCTAGCGTCGCCCTTGCTGAGCACATATCTGGAGATGAAAACACATTTGCGATATATATGAATCAAATAGCAAAAAATATTGGATTGGTTAATACAAACTACACGAATGCAACTGGATTACCCAACGATAGTCTATATACAACTGCAGAGGATATCGCTCTGCTTTCAAGATCATTAATATCAAATTTTCCGGATTTGTATAAACTATACTCTACAAAATCATTTAAATTTAATGATATAAAGCAGTATTCAAGAAACAAACTTCTCTTTATCGATGATAATGTAGATGGTATTAAAACAGGTTTTACTAATGCTGCTGGCTATTGTTTAGCAAGTTCAGCAAAAAGAGGCAGCAGAAGGTTAATTGCTGTCGTCATGGGCGCACCAACGCCAGATGCACGTATTCAATCTAGTCGCACATTACTTGAATATGGTTTTAGATTTTTTGAAACACATAGACTATTTCAGAAAAATGAGGAGATATCTCAAGCTCGTATATATGGGGGAGAGAAATCTGAAGTCAAGTTTGGAGTCAATCAAAATAGCTCTGTAACTATACCAAGACGCCAGAAAAAGTATTTAAAATATCAGTATGTAATTGACAAGCAATTAACTGCTCCTATCAATAAAAATGACACTATTGGCTTCATGCATGTGAAGTTAAATGATGAAATTATACAAACTTATAAGTTGACCTCTCTTGAAACAGTAAATAAAGGCTCATTATACAGAAGGACAGTTGATTCATTGCTAATGGATCTATAATGACAAACTCAGAAACTGTCTATTTTAATGGAAGCTATACTCCGAAGAACCAAACCAAACTCTCGATATTAGACAGGGGATTTCTGTTTGGTGATGGAGTATATGAACTCATACCCATATATAATAAACACATATTTTATGTCAAGAACCATCTAAATCGATTAAGAAGCAGTTTGGAATTAATCAATATTGATTCCGCAATAGTAAATGATGAAAAATTTATAAAAATAATTAAATCCCTTATAGAATTAAATAGTTATGTGAATCATTATATTTATATTCATATCTCGCGCGGCGTAGATAAAACGAGAAATCATGTCTACACAAACGAATGTGATCCGACTATTCTGATTATGGGCGAAAATTATCAACCTTTTGATAAAAGTATTATTGAGATTGGTAAGAGCGCTATAATCGAAGAAGATTACAGATGGCTTAAATCAAATATTAAATCAACGTCACTTCTAGCAAATGTACTCATTAAAAATAAAGCATACACTAGTGATGCATATGAGGCCTTATTACTAAGAGACGGCTATCTTACTGAGGGCTCTGCCAGCAATGTGTTTATTATAGATAATGGTGTAATAAAAACTCCTAAGTTAAGTAACAAGCTTTTACCAGGAATTACACGTAAATTTTTAGCTGATTTAATCAAAGAACATGGCTTAGAGTTTGATGAGTGCGATATATCAAAAGAAAAACTTTTATCATCTGATGAAATCTTCTGTTCAAGCTCCACCAATCCCGTTGTCCCAATTACTCAAGTTGATAATATTTCAATATCTAGAAATGCAGGACCAATTTCTATGCAGCTCTATGGGCATGCTCAAAAATTCATTGAAGACTCTTATAAATAAAAAAACCGCTAAATCTAGAATCTAACGGTTTTAACTTTACGAAATTAATTAACGTAAATTTTTTTATTTAGGCTGGCATTCGTAA
>CAJWLP010000045.1 GCA_913043145.1 uncultured Bacteroidota bacterium | reverse complement strand
TCAAAAATAATTTCTAGGATATATACACCAACAGAAAGAAAACTTAAATCTATTGACGAATTTTTATAATTATTAAAATTATATCTTTTCCCAACAATATCATATAAATTCACTTCCATAATTTCATTACTATTATCGCTATTAAATATGTTTAGCATTGAATTTGTTGGATTTGGAAATACACTAATATTTCCAAATATATTTTCATCTAAACCTAGTGAATTATCTTCATAAACTGTGAACATTAATTCACTTGAAAATTCAGAACCAACAAAAGAAGCATCAATGGATTGTACAGCAACATAGTAATCTCCAGGAACTAAAGCAATATTCCAAGAGGTATTATATTCAGAATTACCATTGCCAGCAATTTTTCGTTGGCCAGATGCTAATGCACCGGATGACACAATATTTTCACCCCCAGAGGTAGTACCAATTTTCAGAGCATAACTGATTGCATTTGATGGAGTGTTGTCATCAATAGATTGTGACCACTCAATTTTTATAACTGCAATATCATCAGAGTTTACACTTTCAACACTAACGTTGTCAATTATAGGAACAGAGGGAGCTTGATTGTATACATTTTCAGAATTTGAACTAAGTCTTGATCCTGCATTAGCTACCGCATATGATTCAGATCTGTAATTTAAATATACTCTTACCAATGGTTGTGAATTTATTGCACTTTCGCCAGTAATCACAAAATCAAGATCCGAGTCACCGTCTAAATCTCCAAAGGCAAATTTCGCATAAGTAAAGTCACTCAAATCATAATCACTTTCCACAAAACCAATTCCTTCAGCATATTCCATTAGTTTAGTTTCATCAACACCACTTATATTTGTGCCAGAAATTAATAAATCACTCAATCCATCTGCATTAAAATCTCCAAAATCTAATTGGGTGTTAGTCATTTCAGGTAAATTAGTTTCAATAATTGGCCATTCTCCAGAGTCAACATTTTCATACATTGAAAACACTTTTTCACCAAGATCATTAAACCCAGAGAGTATAAGATCTAAATCTCCGTCAGAATCAAAATCTAAAAAATCTGTGGACCCATCTTTAACTCCGGGTAAATTAGCTTCTAAATACTCCTCAAATACAATGGTTTGAGAACCGGTTTCAGTGGTATTTTCAAATATCTTGGTAATGTTAGGTCCAAAAATTTGATCTCCGCTAATCACTACGTCGATATCTTGGTCATTATCGAAGTCTCCAACATCAAAAGAGGGAGAAAACATTTGGCTAACAACAGCAAAGTTTTCAGATAAATTAGTAGTAAAAAAGTAATTATTAAAAGGGTCATAGTACGTAGAAAAAATTTCAAAATTTGCAAGAAATTCGTTTTCACTATCTAAGCCAAAATTAATAATATCTAAATTTCCATCGTTGTTTAAGTCAGAAAGTCTTAGTTTTCTGTCAAATAGGAAAGGTGTTTCAAAATTATAGGAAGTGAATGCTTGATCTGACAAATTATCATTTGAGAGATAAATTGGGTTTGAGTTTGTAGAAACTTTTCCAACTACATCAAATTTTCCATCCAAATTAATGTCCCCAACTTCAATATCATCAAATCCACTAATAAGATTATAAGATTGATTTTCGGTTAGAAAATTATCTTCGTAGGAATAAACATTTAAGGATGATCCGCTTTGTCCGTAAAGTATGTCATAGTCGCCATCATTATCTAAATCCATAAACTCTAAAATTGGATTTACTATAGCAGGAATGGATTTATCAATAATTCCTCCTTGGTTAAGTATTTTCCAATCGTATGTTAAAGTAAATGATTGTTCCGAAGAAAATGGACCTCCTTTGTAACCCTTGTCTACAGCTTGAACAGACCAATAATAGATTCCTGGGTCTAATTGAATGGTGTAGTTGTTCCTAATTATAGAAGGGGTTTGGTTAACCATTAATTGGCCATTTTCTAAATCACTTAATAAATAAGACAATTCATCTCCGCCTGGGCTTGTTCCAAGTCTTAAATTATAACCCATTATTGCATTAAAATCATCTTCAGGTTTTTCCCAACTTAACTCCACATAACCATCCCCAAGGTCATCAAAGTTTAGAGTGGAAATTATTCCTGGAGGGGTGTTTTTTTTATTGGTAACTTCAACTTCATATAAATAGGTTTTTTGACCTAGACCAGGTGCAAAACCAGATAAAAATAAATCTAAATCTCCATCATTGTCATAATCAATCCATTCAACAGAAGAGTCACTAAATCCTTGAAAGTTGAATTCTGAGGAAGTATTATGACCGCTTATTGATCCTTGGTAGAGTGTACTACTAACCTCAGCTGCATCAGGATTATTATCACTAACATTAGCACCTGTTATGAAAATATCTTCATAGCCATCATTATTATAATCTGCTATTGAAAAATCTCCATTAACGAATCCTAGACTAAAGTTAGAATTTTCTAAATTTGAAATAGTTGATGGATTTCCATTATTACCAATAGTCAAATATTTTAAAGTGTTTGATCCAGTGGATATAAAAAACTCTAATTCTTCAAAATTAGCACCCTCACCAGGGTATATATGTGGACTGCTTGAACTGAAGTAATTGTTTAACCTATTGCCACTGGAAGAAATTAAATCGTTGTCTCCATCAGAATTCACATCAAATATTTTAATCGCACCAGAAGTAAAAGTGCCAAAATTAGAATCTACTATTTCAAAGGAGCCATCGTCTGATTGAAATCCATAATACGATACTTGTTGTCCATTTTGATTGGTGCCATTAATAGCGTAATCAACATCTCCGTCGTTGTCTAAATCACCAAAATCAATATCGGATTGGAACAAATTTGGAAATTCATAACTATCTTCTAAAACAAAATCATCGTTATTTGGTATATTAGTTGTATTTCTGTATAGGAAAGAGTTTACTCCTGAAGCGCCGATTCCTGATACAAATAAATCTATTAAACCATCTTTATTTAAATCTACCCACTTTAATGTTCCGTAGCCTATGGATTCAAAATTTTGTTGACTGTCTACAAAAATATGTTCGCCATCAACAATATCATTTCTGTATAATGTGGTTTCTACTCCGTTACCTTGATCGCCCATTATAGCCACATCCATATCACCATCCAAATCATAATCTCCCCATGCAAATTCTGCATTACTAAAGCCTGCAAAAATATTATCTCTAAGAGTAAACGTGGTCACAACATCCAAAATATCTATACTAAATGCTTGTGGATTGAGCAGATTAGCATTTTCCACAACTGGGGTGTTTATCGTTAGCGTTTCTGTTCCTTCAGTAACATTATCTTCAACTCCCTGAACATAAATTATAGCAGTGGTTTCACCGGATTTAATAATAAAACCAATACTTTGTATGTCCGTCAAGGTTACATTGCCCATGTAGTAATTAGTATAAGTCCCTAAATTTTCCCAATTTACTCCATCTGCGGAGACCAATACCGAAAAAGACATATACCATTCATCACCAACAATTTTAATGCTATCCAAATCATAAACATCTTCTAAATCCACTACAATATAGTGTGGCTCTTGCTCACTTGGTCCTGGATCATCTCGATTACTAGACCATCTGCCACCTTCTTGGCAATCTGTAACATAATATCCATTTTCTTCCCAGCCTTCATTTTCATAGCTGTTTGAATAACCTGATTTCCCACATGCTACATTGGTTCCATCAGCCAACAAGGCTTCAATTTCTCGAAGGTTAACTTGTCCATCATCCGAGCTATAATAAGCCTCAAATTTTATATAACGGGTTCCAGCGAAATTTGATGACACATAAGTGAAATCGTCCTGACTAGCTGTACCCTCAATACTGCTTAAATCAATCTCGATATCGTAAGGACCAGGGGCATCTAAAGTTGCAGTGATTACTGCAGCTTCGTGTTCGGCAATTTCATTGGTATTTATGTCAATTGTTAAATTTGGAATAGTGGTAACTCCAACAACTATATTTGAAATATTACTGTAAAATTCGCCGTCAAAAACCTGAAATGAGAAAATATCTTCTCCTTGAAAATCCGTATTAGGAGTGTAAGTAATGGTATTTCCAGTTAAAACAGCAGTACCATTACTGGGCATTGATATTAAATTGTAAGATAGCTCATTCTGGTTTGTTTCATCTTCAGCATAGAGATCAAATTCAGTACTATTATTAACTAGAGTGTAATTGTATATGTCCGATGTTGTGGGGGAATTGTTGGCAGATGCAAATATACCCAAGCCTCCAATATAATCTTCCACAGATTCATCTCCGCCATAACAAAATCCTTGGTCTTGGAGAGTATAATTATTATTGACAGACCAGTTACTACGAATATATCCATAGTCAGGACCAGTATTGTTTATCCTTTTGGCATATGTTTCAAGAAACCAAAAAGTATCAGAATTCGTGTCTATGCCAAATTGGTCAATGGTTTGGTTTGTTTCTGTATTATAAATTCTATACCGATAGTTTTGGGAAATATATTGATCATTACTATCCAATACAATACTATTTGATGAGTTAATAGATGGGAAATTATTATTTTGATTCCAGGAACTCTCATTATTAGTGTATATGAAATATACAAATGAGTCTGATACCGTACCTAGACTGGACAAACTTTGTGATGAAAAATCAGTGAATAATTGATGGTTGTCATTTTCTTGATCCGTAAAATCAATATTGTCATTATTGAAATTATAAGTTCCACTAACATAGATTTCTGAAACTACACTATAACTTTGAGTCTCAGGACACCAGTAACTAATAAATGTGGTGAAAATTGGAGCATTACCATTAATATAGAGTTTTAAGAAACTGTAATCGTAAACTGCGCCATCAATATTAAACAAAAGGTTAATAAACTCTGAAGTTTCCGCTAGTTGGTCTTCTATTGCTTGAATTTGAATTTCAGCTTCTGTTTCGCCAGCTGGTATCGTTAACTGGGATAAAATTTGGCCATCACTTGTAATTTCGTAATCAGAACTCTCAGCGGTGCCTAAAAAACCACTGAAATCTATGGTTACATCGAATTCGCTAATTTGATCAATTGTAAAGGTTATCTGCGAAGATTCTCCCTCATTAATTTGTGTGGCATCTAAAGTCACTGTCAAGTTAGGAGCATCAAAAACATTGATACTCACCGTGGATTCATTACTATAATAGTAACCATTAAATGCTCTGTATACTAAGCTGTCCGCACCTATATATCCTGAATTAGGAGTGTAAGTAGCAGTGTTTCCCTGTACAGTTACTGTACCGTTTAAAGGTTGTTGCACTATTTCGTAAGTAAGGTTTGCTTGACTAAAATTAGTATTCACATCAAAAGTAAAGTTAGTTGGGGTTTGTGAAAAAACATTTATAGCCATATTATTAGCTACAAGCGCTTCACTGTCACCTGAATCTACCGTGTTCTCATAAGTACCAGTAGAGATTTTAAATTGATCTACCTCTACATAACCATCACCATTTTTTGAATTAAACTTTAACAATTTAAGTACTGCACTTGGCGCCATAGATACTGTGGCCGCATCCCAATTAGTTGATTGATTTTCATCATTAGTAGCCATAGTCAAACCATAAGGGTTTATGGTGTTTTCTCCTGGGCTTCCTACCCAAAAAGATGAAGTGCCGTTTATGAAATCCATGGTCGTACCAAGTGTAATTTGATCACTATAAACTGATGAATTGCCTAAACCTCCTTGGTCTTTTATAGTTCCAAATTGCATCCCATTATTTAAAACTATAGATTCTACTTTAATATCACTATTAGTGGCGTCATGTGTTAACTTGAGTCCTACCATTCTGTGGTTTGTACCAAAATTAGAATTCCCTAAACCCTTTAAGAATAGTTGCTGAACTGCTCCAGTTCCAGTCAAATCAATTTTATTGTAGGAAATAGAAACGTGAAGCTTACCGTCAATTAGGTCAGATGGAGCTATATCAATTCCTTGAAGGAAGTCACCAGAAAAACCATTTCTTCCCGATTGGACTACAGAGTTAGGATCAGAAACTCCAGACTGGTCACCGTTTTTTAACCATCCTAAGTTATTCTCTCCTGTAGTTGTAAAACCATCCCCTAAGGCTACAGCTGTAGATCCGGCAACAAAGTCCCAAACTGCAATAACAGTTTCAGAGGTACTTGGAGATTCGTTGAAACTAACAGGTGGATCTACATCAAAATGTTTAGCAGTAAAAAAATTACAAACAAGTAAGGAAATAAATGATATATATAATTTCATTATTTATTAATTTAATTCTAACAAATATAATGATTTATTTTAGGTGAAATATATGAAAATGAGCTGGTGGTAAAACCTAAGACTTAACTTAAACCCCTTGTATAATTGAGTAAACTGCATAAAAAAAGAGTAACCATTTCTGATTACTCTTGTAGTAGATAACTCTATTGAAATATCGAACATCCGCTTTACGCCAAGAGAATTTAACGCTGCTGTAGATCAAATAGAATTACTGATTCATAAAATTTAAAAAATTATTTAAATGTAACGTTTGCGTATCATAAAAATAAATGTTACGTTTGCGTTACATTAATAAAAAAATAAATTATGGATCAAAATATTATTATACCTATTTCTGGAATGCTAACCGGAATCATAATTCCACTCGCTGTATTTTTCTGGCTGTATAAAGAAAGTAAGGACAAGAATAAAACTATAATAGAGATTTCCAAGCATTTAGATAACAAATCAAAATTAGATGAATTACTAAGTATTTTTGATGAAAGAAAAAAGGAGCCAATAGATTATCGTAGAAGCGGAGTTATCACAATTTTTGTTGGTATTGGTCTATACCTACTTGGATATTATGCAATTGGAAACATACTAAAAGGTGTTGGTGCCTTGGTTGGATTAATTGGAATCGGAACAATGATCGCAGGCTACATATACCCTAATACTGGAAAGGAATTAACTGATGCAGTCGAAAAATATGAAAAGGAATAATTATGGGCAGGAACCATTCAAAACTTTTAAATAATTTAGAACAACTGAGGAAGTCTTGTGGTTTAACTCAGCAAGAACTATCTGTAAAAGCGGAGGTTTCAAGAAAGAGTATTAATGCTATAGAAAATGGAGTATATGTTCCATCTACCGTATTAGCATTGAAAATTTCAAAGACTTTAAATTGTTCAGTTGAAGATTTGTTCATACTTCCTTAATTGAATAGCGCTCGTTAGTAATAATAAAACGGTTACACTTTATAAAAGTATAACCGTTTTATTGTTTTAGTAGCGGGAACTGGACTCGAACCAGTGACCTTCGGGTTATGAGCCCGACGAGCTACCTACTGCTCTATCCCGCGATATAGGTCAACAAATATACAACCTTTTTCCTATTTAAAAAGAAAATTATTGAAATAAGACCCTACTGTTCGATGCTTTGAGCCTCTAAATGTAGGACGGTTTGTGCTGAACACTGGACTATAAATTCGATGGGATTGCAGCAAACTTCGCAATCTTCTATGTAATTTTGATGGGATTGTGAAACATCCACTAAAATAGAAACAGATTCCCAGCAATACGGACATTGGTAAAAATATTCTTCCATTAACTGTGGTTTTCTATGGTTCCAGTAAGGGCTTCCCACTGCTGCATATGGCTTTCTATTTCTGCTTTTTTAGCTTGATAAGTATCAAAAAAGTTGGGGGCTGAAACCGTAGCCTCATAATTGATCTCTAATTCTATATCAATGGCTTTAATGTCTTTTTCTAAAGCCGCGATAGCGACCTCTAATTTGCTCAAACGATTTTGCAAGGACTTCAATTTTTTTTGGGACTCATAAGAGCGTTTATTATCACTCGTTTTTTGAGTTATTTTTTCCGGTGTACGCCTTTCAGCATCTCTTAAATTTTGTAATTGACGTTGCTCTAAATAAAAATCAATATCTCCTAAATAGGGTTTAATTTTTCGATCTTTAAATTCGTAAACCACATCGTTAAGTCCTTGTAAAAATTCCCGGTCGTGAGAAACCAAAATCAAGGTACCTTCAAAATTTTGCAAGGCTGATTTTAGTACATTTTTAGATTGAATATCTAAATGGTTGGTTGGTTCATCCATGACCAAAACATTAAGGGGCTGGAGTAACAGCTTAGCCAAAGCCAAACGGTTGCGTTCGCCTCCAGAAAGTACACTTACGTACTTATCGACCGCTTCCCCTCTGAATAAAAAAGAACCTAGAATATC
>CAJWLP010000044.1 GCA_913043145.1 uncultured Bacteroidota bacterium | reverse complement strand
ACCTTGATAAAACGATAGAATATCTTTTGGAAGAACAAGGAATTGTTGAACCAACTGATTAAAATTAATTTAAATTCTTAAAAAACTGTATTCCTTCTCCAATGAATATAGCTAGTCCAAGATTATAGTATGGAGATGTTAGCCGAGTAACCTCTTTTTTGCCAATTGAAAATCGATAACCAATTCCACCTTTCAAAGCTGCAAAGGGTAAAATTTTTATATAAGCATTTGTTCCTAGCTCAATAGGAACATTGAGATAGTTGTCTTTTCTGATTAATGTATTTTGATCAAGTTCCCAATATTTATAATTCGTAGTGCCTACTCCAATCTGAAAAGGGATACTGAGGTACAAACTTTTGTTATTATAAAAGGTGTAATCTGCACCAATGCTAATATTCTCCGTATTGATGGATTGATATACCGAGTCTTTGTCTGATAAGGGATGATTAGTTAATAATAGTTTGTTTGGTTTTACAAATCCATATACCCCTAGATATAATTTTATTTTTTTATTGAAATCAAACCCACCAACTATTCCGTATAGCTTTATTTTTTGAACGTTTACGACGGTATTACGATTATGAAACGCAATATAAAAGGTAGGCTTTTCTTTAAAAGCCATCATTGCAGAGTCTAAAATATGATTTTGTGCTTGTAAATTGTTGGATGTATTAAGAATGGATAAGACAACAAAAAATTGGATGAATTTTAATGATCGGTCCATTTATAACACGTAGTATATTTAACTAAACAAGTTCTTGGCGTTGGCACTGAATAGCTTAACAGCAATTGCAAGAAGGATAATTCCAAAGACTTTATTTAATATTTTAGTTCCCGCTGGTCCGATTATCTTTTGAATAAATTTTACAGATTTAAGTACTCCGAAAATAAGAGCCATATTGAGCATAATTGCAATGATTATATTGATTAATTGGTATTCTGCTCGTATTGAAATAATAGTTGTTAGTGTTCCGGCACCAGCTAATATTGGAAAAGCCAATGGAACTACTGATGCAGTGGCTGTATCAGCTGCGTCTTCATTGAATATACGTACGCCCAACAACATTTCAAATGCTATAAATGCCATTAAAATACTACCTGCTACAGAAAACGAGTTAATGTCAACGCCTATAAAATGAAGAACAGATTCACCAATTAATAAAAAAAGTATCATGATGACTCCCGAGACAATAGTTGCTAATGCAGGACGAATGGTCGTTTTTTCTTTTATGGAAATGATCAGTGGGATAGATCCAATAACATCAATTACTGCAAATAATATGATGAATGCTGAAAAAATTTCTGTGCTACTCATGTTAAGCGGTTAATTATAATCTGCGAAATTAACCTTTAAACAGGTTTAAATCCTTCAAATGCTTGTTTGCAATTATTGCAATAATGTAGACTTCTACATAGTGTAGGACCAAATGGGCTTTTCATGGACGTGTTTTCGCTATCGCAGTATGGACAATTTGTGGATTCGAGTATTTCCATTGAAATGTTTGAGCAATTTCTTCTAGGAGGAGCTAATCCGTGCTTTTTTATAGCAACGTGTCCTTCTGGAGTAATTAAGTCAGTGGTCCACGTAGTTTCAAAACTGGTTTCTACTGAAACATTTCCTAGATTATTATTCGTATTAAGATGATCTACGACCATGTCCTCCATTAGTCTGAGTGCGGGACATCCAGCAAATGTAGGGGTAAGTGTAACATGTACATCGGTATTATCTATTTTGATGCCAGTTACAATACCTAAATCAACAATTGAGATTGTTGGAATCTCAGGATCCTTAACTTGTTTTAATTCCTCGCGTATGTATGCCTCAGTAATCATGATTTACCAATCAGCAGATGGATCTATAGAATAGACCTCTGTCATTTCTTCGAGTAGAGGTTGTAAATTTTCGGTGTGTAAACCAGTTCTTCCCCCGAAAATGGGTTTCCAAGTATCTTCAGAAGGGATGGTTAAACCACTCTTTTTTAGTAATGGGGCTATGGTATCAAGCCATCTATTTTTTAGACTTTCTTCTCCAATGAAAATATAATCGTCAACAAGGATATTTTCTGCAGGTCCTGGTTCAAAAATCCCTAGGGCATAATTCCAAGCATAATTTAGTGATTCTTGCATTTTACGATGACTCTCTTCATTTCCGTTACCTAATTGGTTAACCCAAGTGTTGGCATGCATGGTGTGGTATTTTATTTCACCAAAAAATTTTTTGGAAACTTGTGCAAGAGGTTCATATGCAGAACTTCTTAGTGCTTCAAATCTAAGATATTCAGAAAAGTCAAACAGGAAATGTCGAATCAGACTAAAACTGTAGTCGCCGATAGGCAATTCAACTAATTTAGATGAATGAAATTGATTGGCATTTCGTGTAAACGCGACAGTATCTGCATCAGCTTCTCCTAATTGATTTAGAAGATTGTATAAGTGCTCACTTTGGCCGATTTTATCTTGTGCCATACTTGAAAACGCAATGTCCTCCTCTAATATTGGGCCCAATCCTGTCCATTCGCTGTTTCGATGACCAATAATTAACTGATCATCTGCCATTTTATATAGTAGTTCTTTGAGTGCGTCTATGCTGTTCATGATTTTTCTAATTTGTAATTATACTTGGTCACTAGGTTTACTACCACGTTCTTTAAAAGCATTGATTCTATCAATAACTTTATAGGAAGCGGGGTTTCGATATTTTTTTTCTGGTGTAGTGCTAAAAATGTCATCATCTGAGTATTCAGTTGCAGAAATACAACTACTCGGCACTACCCATAAATTTGCGGTAACTTCTCTTCTAGCATATTGTTCTTTTGCGTAAAGAAGAGCCATATCTGGATTTGGAGCATGCACGATGCCAACATGTTTATGCTGTGCTCCTCGTTTATTTTGGTGAAATACCTCAAAAGTTTGAAAATGAGCTAAATCTTCCATATCAGATTTATCTCCAGTCTGTTCAATCTTCGCTCTTGTAATCCGAGGATCGATAGATTCTAATGCTTGATTACTTTTTTTATCCATGATTGATTTCTAGTTTTTAAATAATATATACCTGAGGGTAGCGAAGCTAAATGTAGCGTATTCTTACCTTGGATAATTTCATAAGTTGTTAACTGTTTACCTAAGGTGTTATAAATGTCTACTGTATTATTTTCAGTGGATTCTATGGTGATACTTATACTGAAAGGATTGGGATATATTGATGCATTTTCATCCAATGAATTAATGCCCAAACTTTTTGGTTGCATGACCAGTTCGATATTGTCTAAATATAAACTACTATTTGGACCTCTGACACTGTCTGTTTTCCCAGAATAGAATATAATACCAGCACTATCAGGTGGTAATGTTGATGTATAGTAGTTAATTGGAAAAGCAAAAAAGGTCCATTCATTTGCAGAGGAAAGATAAAAATTATCATTAGACGAATATCTTCCTTTACTCCAACTTCGCAGATTAATTCGAGCAGTATCGTCACCATCAGGCAAGTATTTATAATAGCCCTGTAAATATTTGAATGTGTCTATTGGAAAATGTGGCGTGTAGTAATCATTATTTTCAGTTCCCAGATAACAGTAGCCATATCTCAGGTTTCCGTTTGAGTTTGAGTAAGCATTTTTAATTAAAAGCGAACTTGATCCCATAAATATATCTGAGTTGGTTATGTTCAAAACGGTTGGTTCGTACAAAAAAGAGTAGTATTGCTCATACGATATGAGGTCAACGCTTCGCCAACCCGCAGGATAATTTACCCCAATATTCTCCCAATCCTCAAATCCATGGTTGAGAATATCCTCTTGACGTTCATTTAAGTTCGTAAAATGAATGTCATCAAATATTACAAAACCGTCACCATCAACACCATAGTCTGCATAAGAGTATAAATAAATCCAAATACTATCAGCAGTTCGAGATGAGGACCATTCTATAGGTACAGAGTATCTTAACCATTCGTCGTTACTTGATCCTGTGAAACGGAAATCTACTTTGCCTTTGTACACTCCTTTTTCTCGAAATACAGCATATACTCTTGCCGTATCACCCTGTGCTAAATTATATTTAGACCAAAAACACATGCTCAGTGGCTCTCCATTAAAATCTACTCCATCATAGTTAATCGCATACGAACGGTAACCCCTAGAGTTTGGGACATAAGTATTGGAAAGTTTTAGAGCATACTGACCTTCTTTGGCATCTAATGTTCGCTCTGCATTTTTAACTGTAGAAGTTACACCAGGAAGCTTAAAGTGATCTCTAACTCTCCAATTTTCAAAATCACCATTAGGAATATTCTGGCCTCTTAGGAAAAAAAAAGCGTTTAATGTCAGTATTATGGTGATTATATATTTCATGGTAGGAGTATTTTAATGTATAAAACTAGCAAAACCATTTTGCTCTAACAAGTTAAAGATTAGTTTTTACTTATGCATATGGAGTGACATATTCGTCTTGATTGCTTTTAATAGCGTTTGATACCCATTTACCGTTTTCTTCAGCCATTCTCCGAACAGCAAGACGTTCTGCATTACAAGGGCCATCACCATTTATGACTCGCTTAAATTCATCCCAATCAGGTTCAGTGTAATCCCACAAACCTGTTTCTTCATTTTTCTTAAGTTTTGGGTCAGGTAAGGTTAATCCAAGATCCCAAATTTTTGGAACATACATATTTAAAAACTGTTGTCTCATGGCATCATTACTGGCCATTTTGACCTTCCATCGCATTAATGTTTCAGTGTGAACAGATATTTTATCACTTGGACCAAAAAAGTGCATGAGTGGTGGCCACCATCGATTCATGGCTTCTTGAACCATTTGTCTTTGTTTTGACGTTCCAGTTGCTAGGTGCACTACATTATCGTGACCATATTTCAAGTGAAATGATTCTTCATAACAGATGCGTTCAAGAGCTCTGCAATATGGGCCGTAAGAACCCTTACTGTTCGCCAATTGGTTAACAATAGCCCCAGCATCAACGAGCCACGCAATGACTGCACTATCAGCCCATGTTTTGGCGGGGTAGTTGAATATATTTGAATATTTAGATTTTCCAGTAATTAAATCGTTCATCATAGCTTCTCTGCTTTTTCCTAATGTTTCAGCAGCAGAATATAATAACTGAGCATGACCTACTTCGTCTTGAACTTTAGCCATTAATGCTAATTTTCTTCTGAATCCCGGAGCTCTCGTAATCCATGTTCCCTCTGGGAGTGAACCAATTATTTCAGAGTGGGCGTGTTGCTCAATCATTCGAATAAGTTGTTTTCGGTACATAGCTGGCATCCAATCTTTAGGCTCAATTTTTTCGCCGCGATCAATTCTTTCTTGAAATGCTTCTAATAACTCAGGAGTTTCTTGCTCTGAACTAAATTTTTCGTTGGGGTCTACGTATGCGTTTCCGTACATAATTTTTATAATTTATTTTTTATTAAACCACTAAGTATGAAATTACTTAGTTTTTCTGCTATTTGGGTAGCGTTAAGCTTACCATTAGGGTTGTACCATTCTACAATCCAGTTGACACTGGACAAAACAGTAAGAGTGGCAAATTTGATATCACTTTCATTAAAACGACCTTCGTCTATGCCAGTTTGTATGATTTTTCGAATTCCATTTTCGTATGAGTTTCGCTTTTCAACAAATTTCAAATGCGATTCTCCGGTTAAATTTCTCCAATCTCTTAGAAAAATTATAGCCGAATCCAAATGACTCGTGAGTATTTGTACATGCTCTCGAATGGCCATACGAAGTTGTTGTTCTGCGTCAAAATAAAGAGTATTTATTTCCTGTATTGCCTTATCAAATTTACTTGCCATATCAAAACAAGTAAGTTTTAAGATGTCTTCTTTAGATTTAAAATGACTATACAAACTTGCAGGTTCTATTTCAAGTGATTTTGCAATATCTCGAACAGACGTAGCGGCATATCCTTTCTTTTTAAGGATAGCTTGTGCAGATTGTAATATTTGTCTTTTTCTTTCAGTCATTTTAGACTACAAACTAACGTTCGTTAGGCAAAAGTAGTTTTTATGAATGAAAATTCCAAAAGCAAATTTTTATGGGGTATTTAAAATTCTTGATCTAGGCGTTTTCGTGTGTACATATCTTATATATTTGACCAGTGAAATTTGGTAAAGTAGAAAATCCTGAATTGTATCCTTCCGATTTACCTGTAGATCACTCGGACACTCAACTTATTTTAGCGAGTGGGCAGAATCACACACCAAAGGTATTTATTGGATGTCCGCGATGGGCTAAAGCTGAACTCAAGGGTTTTTATCCAAAAGGAGTCAAAGACGAGTTGTCTTACTATTCAAGTCAATTTAATGCCATAGAATTGAATGCATACTATTATCGAATTTTTCCTCCCTCAATTGTTGAGGGTTGGTATGATCGATCTTCTCAAGATTTCATGTTTTTCCCAAAAGTCCCTCAACTTATTAGTCAGTTTAGACGACTCAAAAATTGCGATGACGCATTGAATGATTTTTTTCTTTCGATATCCCATTTCAAAGAAAAGCTAGGTACTGTCTTTCTTCAGATGAATGACAACTACGGTCCACAAAATTTTCAGGATTTAACTGCGTTTTTAAATAAATGGCCGAAGGATTTACCATTAACTGTAGAATTGCGAAACTCGGGTTGGTATTCTGATTCTCATGTTGCGAATGATCTCTGTGCGGTGCTTCAGGAAAATAAAATAGCTCACACCATTACAGACACATTAGGTAGAAGAGATTTAATGCATATGCGGTTAACTAACTCTTCATGTTTCGTGAGATTTACAGGGGCAAATCATTCATCAGATGTTACTCGAATAGATGACTGGTTTGATCGATTAACACTATGGAAAGATCAAGGGATTAGTCAAATTAATTTTTTTGTGCATCAAACCATTGAGAAAGACTTGCAAATGTTATCTGCTCGACTGATATCAAAAATTAATAAAGAATGGGGTTATGAATTACCCGTTCCAGGTTCTTCTCAAGTTTCGTTATTTTAGTTGAAGTCCAATAGGGCAATGGTCACTTCCAAATATTTCGTTGTGAATGGAAGCATCAATTATATTTTCTGCGATTGATTTAGATGCTAAGAAATAGTCAATTCTCCATCCTGCGTTATTTGCTCGGGCATTAAAACGAGCACTCCAAAAAGTATATTTGACCTCCTCTGGGTATTTTTCTCGAAAGGTATCGATCAAGCCGATGTCTAAAATCGCGTTTAAACCATCAATTTCAGTTTGCGTATATCCACTGGTTTTATTGTAGTTGCTTTTATCATTTTTTAGATCGATAGACTGATGAGCTACATTAAAATCTCCTGTCACGATAATGGGTTTAATTTTTTCTAAGTTAGCCAAGTAGTTAGCAAATGCAACATCCCAAGTAGATCGATAATCTAGTCGTTTTAATCCAGCACCACTATTCGGGACATAAACATTAACCAAATAAAAGTCCGCGTATTCAGCAGTAATAACTCGTCCTTCTTGGTCATGCTCCTCTATCTGAATATGTGCGGTAATTTTTATGGGTTCCGTTTTGGATAAGATGGCAACACCACTGTAGCCTTTTTTTACGGCAGAATTACTAAAAATAGAATAACCAGAAAGTTTAGTGAGAGCTTCTTGTACTTGATCGTCTTGAGCTTTTGTCTCTTGAATACAAAATATATCAGCGTCTAAATCTTGGATGATATCAATCAATCCCTTTTTGACTGAGGCTCGGATACCGTTTACATTCCATGATATTATTTTCATACTTTAAATTTAGTTGATGGATATGATTTTTTCTGTGTTTTTACCAATGCGTATTTTGTCATGGGGCATTTTCCCAATGATTGCATGACCAATTGGAGACTTAACAGATACAGCAAAAACTACTTGTTTATTCAGTTCTATTTTTCCTAAACCAACGGATAGGTAAAGCATTTTTTTATTAGTTTCTACCAAAGCTCCCAGCTGAACAGAATCACACGATTTTGAGGCATTAATTTGATTAAGAATATTCATTTCCTGATTTAAATTGTAGAACTGACCATTGAGTCGATTTAATTCTTCATGACCCATGGCTCGGGCTGTTTCAAATTTATTGCCAGCAGTACTACTTTGTTCTCCTTCTATTGATTCTTGAACCTTATCAATCGCAACTTGCAAATCGTCTATCTGGAGTTGCAATTTTTCTATGCACCGATTGTAAAGAATCGTTTTGTCAATCATAACATGATTAGATTAAGGGAGGTATTTTTTATCGAAGTTGGGTTTTCTTTTTTCAAGAAACGCATCACGACCTTCTTTTGCTTCGTCAGTCATGTAGGCTAAGCGGGTAGCTTCCCCTGCAAATACCTGTTGTCCTACCATCCCATCATCTGTAAGGTTCATCGCAAATTTCAGCATTTTGATGCTGGTTGGTGATTTTTCTAATATTTCTTGTGCCCATTCGTAGGCAGTTTCTTCAAGTTTTTCATGGGGTATAACTTGATTGACCATTCCCATTTCAAAGGCTTCTTGAGCGGAGTAATTTCTACCTAAAAAGAATATTTCTCGTGCTTTTTTCTGACCGACCATTTTTGTTAAATAGGCAGAACCATAACCACCATCAAAACTAGTTACATCTGCATCAGTTTGTTTGAAAATGGCGTGCTCAGCACTAGCCAATGTAAGGTCACACACCACATGTAAACTATGTCCTCCTCCAACGGCCCATCCAGGGACTACAGCAATGACTACTTTAGGCATAAAACGAATTAATCGTT
>CAJWLP010000043.1 GCA_913043145.1 uncultured Bacteroidota bacterium | reverse complement strand
CGACCGGCTGATTACAAATCAGCTGCTCTACCAACTGAGCTAAGGCGGCAATATGTTAAAAATCAAAGGGTTATATCAAAGAACTTTACACTTTTCTCTACCCTCCTTATTTTAAGGATTGCAAAGGTAAGTATTTTGTTCAATAGAACAAACCCTCAACATTAAAAATTAAATAATAACTGTGGTTTAGGTAAATTATGTAAATCTTAGGCCTACTTGTGTTCAACCACTCTACCTTTATGACGCTTTATTTGTGTCTTCAATGAATCTACTGCCATATCAGTAGCAGCCTCATATGAGATGGATGTCTCGGTTTGTATAAAACTAGTTTGACGAACATTTATTTTTATCTCAACCGTCTTGTTTTCTTTCATGCTTGTGTTCTCTAATTTTAAGAAAACTTGAGCATCAATTATACCATCATGAAAAGTCTCTAGTTTGTTAAGCTTTCTTTCAATGAAATCAATCAGTTTTTTATCTGCTTTAAAATGAATTGCTTGAATTTGTGTGTTCATATTGTTTGTCTTTATTTTCTCTATTCTGAAAACGGATGTGTATCCTTATATATTTTCTTTAACTGTGAAATATCATTGTGAGCATAAATTTGAGTTGCTGCTAAGCTACTATGCCCCAACAATTCTTTAATCGAATTCATATCAGCCCCATTCTGTAGAAGGTGAGTTGCAAAACTGTGCCTTAGTATGTGAGGACTCTTTTTGTCAGAAAATGTCTGATTTAACATTTTTTTCACAACTTGATATACCCATTTTTCCTTTAATTGATTTCCTTGGTCATCACAAAAAACATAATCTGAATGCGTGTGATTTGACTCCTTCTGGTCTTTAAAACGTTTTAAATGACCAACAATTTCATTACTTAAAGGAACGATTCGCTCTTTCTTTCCCTTACCCATTATTTTAATTTCCTTTTTATCCAACGACAAATCAATTTCCTTTAAGTTAATTAGCTCAAAACGCCTCATACCTGTATGATAAAAACTAGAAAAGATGGTAAACTCTAAAGATGATTGATAATCCTTAACATTTAATTCATGAGTATCCAGAACTTGATTAATTTCTCGTTCTTTTACATAGCTAGGGATATTTTTTTTGAGTTTTGGTAGCTGTATCTCTAATGGAATCTCTTTGTCAATTTCATCCGAAACAAACAAAAAATTAGCAAAAGACTTAACTGCACTAACTTTCCTGTGAATAGATTTTTCAGAAATTTCATTTAGAACTAGGCTTCGAACCCATTTGCGAAGTGTTTTAGAATCAGGAACGTGGCCTAAATTAAAATCTTCTGAATAAATTAGGTACTGCTTAAGATCAGTGATATATGATCGAATGGTGTGAATTGAATAACCTCGATTCTTTAAAATATAATCGTGATACTTTTCAAGTATAGGTAATGCTGCACCGTCCATTCTGTGCACAATATACAAAAAAAGGGAGAGTTTTCTGAGGAGAAATTACTTAGGGTTATTTAAGAATTGCTTGTACCTTGCCTTAATTAACTGCTTTCTGCGTTTAACTGATGGCTTGGTGAACTGTTGTCTCTCTCTTAACTCTTTAACGACACCAGTTTTTTCAAACTTTTTCTTGTACTTTTTTAAAGCCTTATCTATCGTATCGTTTTCTTTTAAATTTATTAATAACATTTTTATTAAAGGACTGCAAATTTAGTGTTTATTTTAAAATACCAACTACTATTTCAATATATGTCTTGAAATTACCAGTTTTTGTATTTCTGACGTTCCTTCTCCAATAGTACATAACTTGGAATCTCGATAAAATTTCTCAACTGGGAAGTCTTTCGTATATCCATAACCTCCAAAAATTTGAATTGCCTCTGTACTCACTTGGACTGATACTTCTGAAGCATAATACTTGGCCATAGCACTTTCTTTGGTCATTGGAAGATTTTCATTTTTTAAATGGCATGATTGATCGATTAGCAACTGAGATGCTTCAATTTGAGTAGCCATATCTGCCAATTTGAAACTAATTGCTTGAAAACTCGAAATTGGTTTTCCAAATTGCTCTCGTTCTTTACTATAATCCAGTGCAGCTCGATAAGCTCCCTTTGCTATTCCGAGTGATAAAGCAGCTATAGATATTCTTCCACCATCTAATATTTTCATGGCTTGAATAAAACCTTGTCCCTCTTCGCCAAGCAAGGCATTTTCAGGAACAAAACAATCTTCAAATATCATCTCTGCTGTCTCAGACGCTCTCATTCCTAACTTGTTCTCTTTTTTACCTCCAGTAAACCCAGGAGTGCCTCTATCAATAATAAAAGCTGAAATGCCTCTGCTATCTAACAATTCACCAGTTCTGGCCAGGACAACAGCCACATCGCCAGATATTCCATGAGTAATCCAATTTTTGGCACCATTTAAGACCCATCCACCATCAACTTTCTTAGCAATAGTTTTCATTCTCATGGCATCACTTCCAGTGTTTGGTTCCGTAAGTCCCCATGCACCAATAAATTCGCCTGAACTTAGCTTTGGAAGGTATTTTCTTTTTTGCTCCTCATTAGCAAAATATAAAATATGACCTGTACACAATGAATTGTGTGCAGCAGTTGAGAGGCCTATTGAACCACATACTTGAGCAATTTCATCAACCACAGCAGCATATTCAAAATACCCAAGTCCTGAGCCGCCATACTCTTCCGGAACAAGTATGCCCATAAAACCCTGATCACCCATTTTTTTGAATAAATCTCTTGGGAAATGTTGATTTTCATCCCATTCCATAACAAAAGGACGAATATTTTTTTCCGCAAAATCTCTAGCAGCTTGTCTAATTAAAGTTTGTGTTTCCGATTGTTCAAAATTCATTTTATATGGATGTTTTTAGGTATTTGGTGCAATTATAACAAGCTAACAGATTTAGTAAAAATTAGTTTAGGTCTAAATACGGTAAAATATGATTAATTGATTTATTATTAAAGATGTGTAATGTTTTCAACGTATCTAATTGTGAAAATTTCCCATGTTGCTGTCTATAGTTAACTATTGCTTTTGCCTCGTTATAAGATATATATGGATGCATTGACAAAGCTTTTACATCAGCTGAGTTGAGTCTGATTTTTTTGATTTGTGTAGTATCTAAATTTAAATTTGGTAAAATTAATTCTATAGTTTCCATCGGCAACCCATAGACCTCTCTTAATTGAGAAAGGGAGTAGAATCCCCCAAGTTTTGATCGAAAGGCTACTATTCTTTTTGCGAAAATAGGACCAATTCCTTTTAACATTTCTAAACTATCTACTGAACAACTATTAATTGAAACAAGCATTTTTACTGGTGATTTATTCAACAAACGATTAGTTGATTTCACAATTAATGTGTCTGGTAAATTAATGTATGATCTTATTTTTTGATATTCGGTTACAGATAGGCTATACAATCGAGATAAATCTTTTTTCACACGAAACTTCCCTCCTTTTTTACGATAGTTAATAATGTTTTTAACTACACCAGTAGACAAACCTTTTCGTATTAGCTGCTCTTTGGTATCCATGTTTGGATCAAAAAGATCATTCACCTGACATTTATCCGTTGTATAATCTTTTTTTTTCTGAGCAAACTTTTTATCCTCGAACAACGATTCATTCTTGGCTATAAATTCTTGAAGTTTTCGAGTGTCCTCTGAAGTTGTTACAGTATTGTCATAACTATGAATATAAAATTGATATGCACATACCATTGAAATGATAAATATCAAAGCAAAAAAGCCAAGTCTCTCGAAATTTGATACCTCAAGGTATCCACTTAGATTTTTAAAAAACTTTCTTATCAATCAAAGGCAGCTAGTGTTTCCGCTTTGTACTCTCCTTGCAGTAATTTACCTTTGATGTTTTGGAAAGCTTCTATGGTCTCTTGAACATCTTCTAAAGTGTGAACGGCTGTTGGAATTAATCTCAACATGATCATATCCTTTGGAACAACTGGATATACTACAATCGAGCAAAAGATGTTGTAGTTCTCTCTCAAATCATGCGTTAAGTGAGTTGCCTCTGCAACATTTCCCTTAAGTATTACAGGAGTAACGCATGAAGTCGTAGTGCCAATGTTGAATCCCTCTGCTTTTAACCCCCCTTGAAGTGCATCTACTATTTTCCATAGATTTGCTTTATGCTCAGGTTGAGATCTTAACATTTCCAAACGCTTAAGTGCACCTTGAACAAAAGTCATCGGCAAAGACTTTGCAAAAATCTGAGACCGCATACTATACCTTAGGTAATTAATAATCACTTGATCACCTGCAATAAAGGCTCCTATACTTGCCATAGACTTAGCGAACGTTGAAAAATAAACATCAATATCTGCTTGGATGCCTTGCTCAACTCCTGCACCTTCTCCATTGGGTCCTAAAGTACCAAAACCATGAGCATCATCAACCATTAGTCTGAACTCAAATTTAGACTTCAAATCAACAACTTCACGTAATTTACCTTGATTTCCACTCATCCCAAATACACCTTCAGTAATTACAAGTATGGCTCCACCTTGTTCCTCGGCCATTTTTGTAGCTCTTATTAACTGCTTTTCAAGGTTTTCAATATCATTATGAGCGTACACAAAACGTTTTCCTTGATGAAGTCTTACTCCATCAATAATGCAGGCGTGAGATTCAGCATCATAAACAATAATGTCTCTACGATCTACAAGTGCATCAATAGCTGAAAGAATCCCCTGATAACCAAAATTTAAAAGAATGGCATCCTCTTTTTGTTCAAATTCCGCCAATTGTCTTTCTAATTCTTCATGATAATCGGTATTACCAGACATCATTCGAGCACCCATTGGGTAAGCACATCCATAAGCTGCAGCTGCATCAGCATCAGCCTTTCGTACATCGGGGTGATTACCCAAACCCAAATAATTGTTCAAACTCCAATTCAATACTTTTTTTCCTCTAAAAATCATTCGAGGTGCAAGTTCACCTTCCAATTTTGGGAATGTGTAGTAATGATGAGCCTCATCAGCAAATTGACCTAATGGGCTAGTTTTATTGGCTATTTTATCAAATAAATCCATTGAAATTATCAGTAAATTGTTATTGCAAAGATAACAAGATTAATATTCTAATAAACAAAGAATACTTCCTACATAAATAATATTTTTAACACATTAGAAACATCTTCAAACAAACAAAATGCAACTTATTAGTGATTTACAAGAAATTTGTGGTGAAATATCACTAAATTTGCAAGCATTTTTGTTGAGAAACATTTTATACATATCACTTATTCTTTTAGCAACATCTTGTTCAAACTATCAAAAAATTGTTAAAGATGGTACACCCCAAGAGAAACTGGATGCTGCAAGGAAATACTACAAAGCTAAAGATTACTTGAGAGCACAACCTCTCTTGGAAGAACTTTTAGGACTATACTACGGTAGAGTTGAACGAGAAGAAATTTATTATCTTTATGCATACTCATACTTTGGAAACCATGAGTACTTACTTGCAGGATATCATTTTAATAATTTTGCTGAGACTTATTCTTTAAGTGATAAAAAAGAAGAAGCAGAATACATGACTGCCGTCTGCAAGTTCAAAAAAACAATGCCACAGGAACTTGATCAGACTCCAACTAAAGATGCTATAAAAAATCTTCAATCGTACATCAATGAATATCCTAACAGTTCGTATGTTGCTGATTGCAACGACAAAATCGATATTCTAAGAGAGAGAATACTTCTCAAAGTATATCAAAATGCAAAATTGTATTATGATTTAGGATATTACAAAAGTGCAATGGTGGCTTGTCAAAATGCCATTGATGACTACCCAGACATAAACAACAGAACCGAATTATCCTATTTGGTTTCAGATGCAGCATATCTGTATGCAAAAAATAGTGTTCAGAAAAAAAAACCTGAGCGTTTTAGAGAAGCACTTCAAAAAGCAGAGGAGTTTGAAAAAGAGTTTGGAAAAACAAATACTTTTTCTGCATCACTAAGTAAAATTAAAGAAAAAACAAAAGCTGAACTAGCTCAAATTAACATAGAATAAAACCCTTATCATGACAAATAACGATATAGAAATCCCAAATTCAACGATTACACGTGACACTAGAGAAATCAGTCTGCCTACTGAAAACTTGTATGAATCTGTTGCAATCATATCTAAGAGAGCCAATCAAATTTCTTCTTCACTCAAAGAAGAATTAGTTGCTAAGTTGGATGAATTTGCATCTGACCATGACAACCTAGAAGAAATCTTTGAGAATAGAGAGCAAATTGAAATATCAAAGTATTACGAAGGACTTCCAAAGCCAACTATTGTTGCTATCGAGGAGTTCTTGAGCAAAAAGGTTTATTTCAGAAATCCTGCAAAAGAAGAATCTAAATAAAAAGATACTTTTAGGTATTACTGGAGGAATAGCTGCATATAAGGCAGCATCTCTTATCCGTTTACTCATAAAAAGTGGTGCGGAAGTTAAAGTGGTCTGCACACCCAATGCACTCGACTTTATAACACCTCTTACCCTTTCAACACTATCTAAAAAATCTGTATTCAGTAATTTTTTTGTAGAAGAAACAGGTGAATGGGTCAACCACGTAGAACTTGGTAAATGGGCAGATGCTATGATTGTAGCACCAGCAACAGCAAATTCTATATCTAAAATGACCACAGGACGATGTGACAACCTACTTATAGCCACATACTTATCTGCTAGTTGTCCAGTATTTTTTGCACCTGCAATGGATTTGGATATGTATCAACATCCATCCACATCAACTAACATTAGCCAACTAATTAATTTTGGTAATATCGAGCTCCCAGCCACCTCAGGAGAATTAGCCAGTGGCTTGGTTGGTATGGGCCGAATGTGCGAACCTGAAGATATTATCAAAATAGTCAAAGACTACTTCGAATTTTCGAATACACTAGCTGGGAAAAAAATTCTAGTCAATGCTGGACCAACTCACGAAAAAATTGACCCGGTCAGATTTATTGGAAACTATAGCTCTGGCAAAATGGGTAAGGCTATTGCCAATACCCTTGCAGAACGAGGTGCAAATGTAGAGCTTGTTTTAGGTCCCATTGACACTCAAGGATTATCTCCTAAAATTAATATAACCTCAATTACATCAGCTCAAGACATGTATGAAGCTTGTCATGCCATTTTCCCTAGTTGTGATGCAGGAATTCTAGCTGCCGCTGTTGCTGATTTCACACCAAGTAAATTCTCCAATCAAAAAATAAAAAAAGGAGATCATGACGGATTTCAGCTATCGATGTCTCGAACCCGCGATGTTTTGGCATCACTTGGTGAATCTAAAACAGAACAGCAAATTTTAATTGGTTTTGCACTGGAAACACATGACGAATTAAATCATGCACAAAAAAAATTAGATAAGAAAAATCTAGATTTCATCGTTCTTAACTCTATGAATGATAAAGGAGCAGGATTTGCTAAAAATACAAATAAGGTGACCATCATTGAAAAAAATGGTAAAACTCATAATTTTGATACAAAATCAAAAAAAGAAGTGTCCAAAGACATTATTAACCTATTGCATAACTACTTATGAGGTATCTAATATTACTTACCACGTTATTTGTCAATCTATTTGTAAATGGTCAAGACTTACAATGTAATATCCAAATCAGAACAGATCGAATACAAGCAACCAACAAAGAAATCTTTACTGATCTTCAGAACTCTATTAATCAGTTTATGAATCAACGAAACTGGATTAGTAACAAAGTTCAACCTCAAGAAAAAATAAACTGTAATTTCGTTATTAATATTATTGACTTTAATATTGACCAATTCAAAGCTGAGGTTAACATTACAAGTACTCGACCAGTATACGGCACAACCTATAACACATCATTATTCAGTCATTTTGATCAAGATTGGTTTTTTCAATATGCCCAATTTCAAAGTTTAGACTATCAAGAAAATGCCAATGTAATGGCACTTACAACGCTTTTAGCTTTCTATGCTAATATCATTATTGGGATTGATTTTGATACCTATGCATTAGAAGGTGGTCAAACCTATTTCAACAAAGCCCTACAAATTCGAAACTTGTCACAAAATGTATCAGGGTGGAATCCAAGTGATGGTCGAGGAAATCGAAACAGGTATTACATCATTGATCAGTTGTTGGATGATCGTTTCAGACCATATAGAGCTGGATTTTACCAATATCACATGGTTGGATTGGACAAATTCAAAGATGATAATGATGATGCTCGAAAAGAAATCTATGAATCATTAGAAAAAATTCGATCGATTCAGGAACGTGTTCCTAATTCAGTAACCTTCAAAATCTTTTTTAATGCTAAACGGGAGGAACTAATTAGTATTTTTTCCAAGGCAGACCCTGGATTAAAAAACAGAGCCATCGATATATTGGGTAAATTGGATCCGTCCAATGCCATTAACTACGAAAAAATCAAATCATAGACATTTTTAGGAAGTAAACTCCATTTCAAAGGTCTTTGAAACCTCTTTGCCTGTTTCCAGTAAAATCACCCCTTCTTTCTTACTAATATTCTTATCATGTGAGACTAAATCTGCAACTCCTTGCCAAGGCTCAATACACACAAAAGGAGCTCCAGGCTTCGACCAAATGCCCAAATAAGGGAAATCACTGATATCTACCTTTACTGCGTGAGTTGATAATTTATGAATGAGTTTCACCCAATTAGATTTTAAATTCTGAAATACCAAAGCATCTTCATCAAAAGTATGTTTATCTAACAGTATCTTATTCCCTTGAATCACATCAAATTTATCATTTGAAATATATGGACCTGCTAACATGTTAGCTTTCACATTTTCATTGAATTCAAACAGAATTTCATATTCATCAATAGCATGAACATTGAATGCGGGATGACCTCCAAATGAAACGGGCATCTTCTTGGTATCTTTATTAATCACCCGAAAAGTTTGCTCCAACGAATTTTTATTTAAAGCATAGGTTAATAAAAGAGTAAAATTAAAAGGATAACTTTGGTAAGTATCCTGATTTTGTTGGAGAATAAAGCAGATGGAATGCTCACTTTGATGCAATACATCAAAATCTAAATCTCGAGCAAAACCGTGGTGTGTTAGCTTAAATAATTCAGAGTCATATAGATACTCGTGATCCAACAAACTTCCTACAATTGGGAATAAATTTGGAGCATGCCTTTGCCAAATGGTTTCCGCTTGCCAGATAAACTCCCTATTAGCCTTATTTCTAACTGAGGATAATTCTGCACCTTTCCGATTGACATGCACATTTAGAAATTCATTATGTATACGAAATCGATTAATCATTTCAAATGCAAATTACGCAAAAGAAAAGGGTTTTATAAAAGGTAATAATTTACATTCGTACACAGTTTAAATATTTAACTTGGGGGATTAGCTCAGTTGGCTAGAGCGTTTGACTGGCAGTCAAAAGGCCACCGGTTCGAATCCGGTATTCTCCACTGATTTTCTTTCTGAGTTTTTCAACCTTTTTCAATTTTTGA
>CAJWLP010000042.1 GCA_913043145.1 uncultured Bacteroidota bacterium | reverse complement strand
CAAATCCAAATGACGGTATCAAATGGTATAATAAGCAAAAGAATAAATGATCATGATCCTCGAATCGTATATTTGTATCATGAGAATCGCGTTATTCTTGGTCGGAATTGTTATTGGACAATTCACTTGGGCTCAGAACAGACCCGAAGCCACTTTTATCGAAAAAGGAAAACAACTTGATGAGGTGAAGGAAGGAACCATTGTGAGAACCGTTTATTATTTCACCAATACGGGCAATGCAGATTTATTATTGAATAAAGTAGCACCAAGTTGTGGATGCACTGTCGCCGAATATCCTAAACACATGATAAAACCCGGAGCAAAAGACTCAATAGTGGCTACGTTTGATACGCACGATCGCCCGGGATATCAAGCCAAAGGAATAAACATAGAAAGCAATGCAGGTCCTATTAATCTTGTTTTTGAAATTATGGTAACACCAAGTAAAGACATCAAATCTTATTTTTCTGAACCCCACAAGCCCGAAGAAAATCATGAAGGGCATAACCACAATTGATTGTTCTTTAAAAATCATCACTCTAGATGATTTCAACTTTTTATTAATAATGGTTTCCTAACTCCTTTCGTCGTCTATTTTTGCACCACAATTATGAATATACACGAGTATCAAGCAAAAGAAATACTAAAGTCATACGGAGTTGCCATACAAGAAGGTATCGTCATTGATAACAAAGAAGATGCAATCAAAGCTGGTGCACAACTTCGTGAAGAAACAGGTACGGATTGGATGGTTGTCAAAGCTCAAATCCATGCTGGTGGACGTGGAAAAGGTGGCGGAGTTAAACTAGCCAAAAATGACGAGGAACTTCAGCAAGTTGTCAATGATATTTTGGGTATGACTTTAGTCACACCTCAAACAAGCAAAGAAGGTAAATTGGTCAAAAAAGTATTGCTTGCTCAAGATGTTTATTACCCAGGTGCAAACGAACCAGATGAATATTACATGAGTGTATTACTTGACAGAAGCACAGGTAAGAATGTAATCATTTACACTACTGAAGGAGGAATGGATATCGAACAAGTAGCTCACGATACCCCTGAAAAAATATATAAAGAATTCATCGACCCAGCTATAGGACTACAAGGATTTCAAGCACGTAAAATTGCTTTCAACCTAGGTTTAAGTGGTAATGCATTCAAAGAGATGGTTCGATTTGTCAACTCGCTTTACAATGCCTATGTAGGAATTGATGCCTCCTTGTTTGAGATAAACCCGGTATTAAAAACATCTGATGATAAAATCATTGCTGTAGATAGTAAGGTTTCTCTTGATGACAACGCCCTTTACCGACACAAAGATTATGCAGCACTTCGAGATGAGAGTGAAGAAGATCCAACTGAGGTAGAAGCTAAAAAGCATCACCTCAACTTCATCAAACTTGACGGAAACGTTGGTTGTATGGTAAATGGAGCTGGATTGGCCATGGCTACCATGGATATCATTAAATTAAGCGGTGGTGAGCCCGCAAACTTCCTTGATGTTGGAGGGGGGGCGAATGCTCAAACAGTAGAAGCTGGATTTCGAATTATCTTGAAAGACCCAAATGTAAAAGCTATTCTCATCAATATTTTTGGTGGAATTGTTCGTTGTGATCGAGTAGCAAACGGAGTGGTCGAAGCATATAAATCCATCGGAGAAATCAATGTGCCTATTATTGTTCGATTGCAAGGAACCAATGCTGAAGAAGCGAAGAAAATTATTGATGAAAGTGGTCTTCGCGTAGAGTCGGCTATAGTCCTTCAAGAAGCGGCAGACAAGGTAAAACAAGTTTTATCCTAACTCAAATTGTGGGTACCCTCATTGAAATAAGGCCTCACAACATTGATCAACGGAGCATTCAAACCATTGTTAGTGCTCTTAAAAAAGGAGATTTAGCTATTGTTCCAACAGATAGTATTTATGCTATTGTTGGGGATTTGAATCACCGCGATGTACTCGAAAAAATTTGTAAGCAAATCCGGAAAAAACCTAGTAAAGCGAATCTATCCATTCTATGTGATGGTTTGAGTAATTTGTCTAAATACACTTCTACCATCCCCAACCCACTTTATAAACTTATGAAAAGGTTGTTGCCAGGCCCTTTTACATTTATTCTAAAAGCAAATAACAACATCCCAAAAATTTTCCGACAAAATAAAAAAACTATTGGTATCCGTGTGCCGGACAACACCATTTGTCAAGCTTTAATTTCATCACTTGGCAACCCATTAATATCAAGCTCTATACATTCGGAAAATGAGATACAAGAATACCTCACCGAACCCTATGAGATTTATGAGCATTGGCAAAATAAGATTGATTTAATTGTGGATGGAGGTGCTGGGAAAAACATAGGAACAACTGTAATTGACGCCACTACGGGAATCATAGTCGTTGTTCGAGAAGGACTTGGAATTGAAAAAATTTAATAATCGAAATAATATAAAAAATTATGAAACAAATCAGGCCAAAATAAGTTATAATTATACCGGAATTTTAATAATAATATGAATCTTAAATTTAATAATCTAAAATCAAATATTCCAGCTGGAATTGTTGTATTTCTTGTCGCAGTACCTCTCTGTCTAGGTATAGCTGCAGTGAGTGGTGTTCCTCCATTTTCTGGTCTAATTGCAGGTATTGTTGGAGGTATCGTAGTTGGTCTTCTAAGTGGATCAAAACTTGGTGTTAGTGGACCAGCTGCAGGTTTGGCTGTCATCGTTTATGATTCGATTGATGAAATCAAAAACTCCATTTCTAACGGCGTTGAAAACGTAGACTTTTTTCCTGATGCATTTAAGATGTTTTTACTGGCTGTTGTTCTTGCTGGTGTATTTCAAATCATTCTAGGTTTTTTAAAAGGTGGAATCATTGGATACTATTTCCCTTCATCAGTCATCAAAGGAATGCTTACGGGTATTGGTCTTACCATTTTTCTGAAAGAATTACCCCACATCCTTGGATATGATAAGGATATTGAAGGTGATTTTCAATTTTTCCAAATTGACGGCGAAAACACATTTTCAGAAATTTTAAATGCAATTGGAAACCCCGACCTTGGTGCCAGTATTATAGCCGCTTTAGGACTAATAATTCTGATTCTTTGGGAACAAAATTTTATTCGGAAACATTACATATTTAACATCATTCAAGGTCCTCTAGTAGCTATTCTAGCAGGTATAGCATTGGTTGTAGGTTTTGAAGGCGGACAATTTGAAATGATTGCTGAACATTTAGTGAATGTTCCAGTTGCTAATACTTCAAGTGAGTTCATCAGCTTTTTTAATTTCCCTGATTTTACAGCACTAAATAATGTACTAATATGGAAAACAGCCATTGTTATTGCGATTGTTGCTAGTTTAGAGACTTTGCTTTGTGTTGAAGCTACCGACAAATTAGACCCTGAAAAAAATGTCACTCCAACCAACCGCGAGTTAAAAGCTCAAGGAATGGGGAATATCATTTCTGGACTTATCGGAGGTATTCCTATAACTCAGGTTATTGTAAGAAGCTCTGCCAATATACAAAGTGGAGGAAAAAGTAAGCTTTCTGCTGTATTTCACGGCTTTTTGATCTTAAGTTTCGTTGGTTTTGTTCCAGAACTTCTCAACTTAATACCAAGAGCCAGTTTAGCTGCAATCCTCCTTATGGTTGGTTATAAACTAGCAAAGCCTACTACATTCAAACAAATGTGGAACGCTGGAATGAGCCAATTTCTTCCGTTTATTATCACTATTTTACTCATCCTATTCAAAGATCTTCTTTGGGGAGTTTCAATAGGTTTAGTTGTTGCTATATTTGAAATATTGTATATCAATTACAAGAAACCATACCAAATCAACATTGATGATGCTGAAGAAGGACAGGTACATCATATCTTATTAACAGAGAATGTAACCTTCTTAAATAAGGCAAGTATCATGAATACATTGGATAATATTCCAGATGGCACGAAGGTGATTGTAGATGCATCACGAACCACCTACATACACCCTGATGTAGAAGAAATCATTGAAGATTTCAAAACGCATGCCTCCTTCTCCAATATTGCTGTTGAGGTTATTAAATAATTTTTTATTGAAATTGATCTACTACCAAATAGCTATTCGACTAGAATCTGGTTTGAACATTGCACCCGTCTCACAGCTTCCAAATGCTTGGTAATAAGGCTCAAAGTTGACCAAAGGGCCTAATACTCGATACTCTGCAGGTGAATGAACATCTGACTTGAGTCGGTTTACCATTTCCTCTTCCTTAATATTTCCTTTCCATACATTTGCCCAGCCAAGGAAGAAGCGTTGCTGCCATGTAAAACCATCAATATCCTCAGGTATTTCGTCCTTGTATTCTATTTGTAGGGCATTATAAGCCAATGTAACACCTCCTAAATCTGCAATATTTTCACCCATAGTCATTTTACCATTCACATTCATTCCCTCTAAAGGTGAATAACTATCGTACTGCTCACCTAATTTTTGTGCCAATAAATCAAACTTTTTGCGATCATCTTCTGTCCACCAGGAATTTAAATTTCCATCCCAATCAAACTTACTTCCTTGGTCATCAAATCCATGAGAAAATTCATGGCCTATGACCGCTCCTATCCCACCATAATTAATTGCATGATCAAAGGTTTTATGAAAGAAAGGTGGCTGTAGTATTCCTGCAGGAAAAACAATTTCATTGTTACTTGAGCTATAGTAAGCATTTACCATTTGTGGCGACATATACCACTCACTCTTATCTACAGGTTGACCTAATTTTTCAAGCATACGGTTATATCCAAATTTTCGAACACGAATAATGTTTTGAACATAGCTATCAGATTTAATAATTAATTTACTGCAATCTCTCCATTCGTCAGGATATCCAATTTTATAAGTAAATGCATTTAATTTTTTAAGAGCCTTTTCTTTAGTTTCAGAACTCATCCATGCTAGGTCACTAATTCTTTGGCGATAGGCAGTTCTGAGATTCTCAATCATATTAGTCATATACTGCTTACTTTCCTCATCAAAATAGGATTTTACAAAGAGCTTACCCAAAGGCTCAGCCAAAGATCGATTGATAACCGAAAAAACACGCTCATTTCTAGGCTTCATCATTTGAGTACCCCGAAGTTTTTTACTATAAAATGCAAAACGTTCTTCAACCATAGACTTATTTAAGAATGATGCGAATGAGTTTATCACATTCCATCTCATGTATGACTTCCATGAGGAAATAGGTTGTTGTGTTAGTAAATTATTCAGCGATTCAAAAAATGAAGGTTGACTAACGATAATCGTATCAAAAGCACCAAATCCGCGATTAGTTAAAATTGATTGAATATCAATGACACTTATGCTTTTATCCCAATCGACAAGGTTTTTCTTATTGTATCTTTTGTTTGGATCTCTTCGTTCTAATCTGCTCCAGCTAATTTCAGCTATTGCTGTCTCTAGTGCCAAAATATCCTGTCCTGAACTGGATGTATCTCCAGCTAAATTCATCATTTTATTGATATGATTAACATATGCCGTTCGTATATCTTGAAACTTATTATTATCGTTTAGATAGTAATCTCGATCAGGTAAGTTTAAACCCGATTGACCAGCATATACGGTATTCATCTTACTATTTTTACTATCTGCAGAAATATAAAGACCAATTGGCGTGTTTATTCCCATTGGAGCTAAGTCACCGAATAATTGTTGGATATCAGAAATAGTTGATGCATTATCAATGTTTAAAAGAATTTCACTTATTTCACTTATTCCTTTTGATTCGATAGCCATGGTATCCATACCTGATCGATAAAAATCTCGAATCATTTGTTTCTCAGTACCTTGCTTCACGTCTTCATTTTTGGCAACATCATCCACTATTTTTAATAATTTTTTTCGATTTTCTTCATTCAGTATATTAAAAGCCATCCATCTACTTTCTGTTTCTGGAACAGGGTTATTAGCCTGCCAATTGCCAATTGCATATTTGTAAAAATTTTCACATGGATTCGTGGTTGAATCAATATAATTTACATCAAAAGCGATAGGTTGATTTGCTTGTTGTTTATTTACATTACTACATCCTACAATTAGAAATAGAATAGTAGTTAGTGTTAAATCTCGCATATTCTGTTTTTTAATGATTGCAAATATATTAGAAGGTGAATTATTACTGAATTTAGACTAACTCCATTAAACTAAATTAAATAAACATTAGACCAACAAGAGAATATCAAAGAAACTTCATTTACCTCTTGCTTGAAACATGATAAGAACTGTATAAATTAGAATTTTAAGATCCAAAACAATTGAGATGTTTTCAAGATAAAGTAAATCATATTGAAGTCGTTCCACCATTTCATCTACATTTTCGGCATATCCATATTTGACCTGACCCCATGATGTAATTCCCGGCTTTATTCTATGAAGTCTTCTATAATGAGGTGCTTTTTCTGTAATTTGATTAATAAAAAACTGCCGTTCTGGTCGTGGACCAACTAGACTCATATCTCCTTTCAGAACATTCCAAAATTGTGGGAACTCATCAATTCTAGTTTTTCTCAATAACTTACCTAGTGCAGTTATCCTTGGATCATTTTCCTTACTCAACTGTGGACCTTCAGCCTCAGCATCTATCCTCATGCTACGATACTTGAATATGTTAAATGGTTTACCTCCAAGTCCGATTCTTTCTTGCGAGAAAAACATGGGTCCTTCTGAACTAAATTTAACTAGTAAGCCTATTAATAGATAAAATGGAAAACCTAATACTAAAATAAAAACAGATGTCAAGATATCAAAAAGACGCTTGACAAATTTTTGCCATGGAGGTAATACATCAATCTTTATTTCTATGAGAACTGCTCCAAAAACATTACCCATTTTGACCATGCCAGCCAAATGTTGGTAAAGGTTCGGGATAACTTTGATAACGATATTTTCACCATCAAGAATCGATAATATTTCGGCTATCTCCGTTTTCTGATTTTCTTCAATAGCAATGAGTACCTCTTTAATTTTAAGTTCCTTGATAATTTCAATTAAATTATTTTTAGATCCCAATTTCTTCAATCCATCAATAGAGGTTTCCTCCCCATTGATATTGACATAACCCTCAAAAAAATGCCCTTCGGATTTCTTAGCTGAAATTAATTCATCATATATTTTTTGAGCTCTTTGTCCAGAACCAACTAAAATTGTTGGAAAACCAATCTTTCTACTTTTGATTTGATATGCAACACGAGATGATAAAACAAAACGAAATATGGCTGTAAGTCCAAAATGTAATACAAATAAGACTGAGACATACTGGTAGTAGTTTCTATATTCTAATATTTCATCATCCAACAACAGTGTAAAAAATAAAATCAAAACTCCAAATACACTGGTAGTCATTACTTGTAAGAACTCTCTTAAACGAGATTTTCGATATACATTTCGATACAAGCCTATCAACCCATGAAGCATTAACCAAAACAAAGGAATTACGATTACACCAATATACAATTTATGGTCTGACCATACGTATCTTAAGTAATATGAATTGAATATTCCATCAACATAGCACTTCCTGAAGATAAAAAAAGCACCCCAGGCAACCATGGCTGCCAAAAAATCTAAGACCAGATATTTAATTATGAGTTTGGTTTTATTCAAAAGTGTATCAATTTTAGATTATCAAAAAAGAGTTGTTTTTGTCCTTCGCCATTTGTCTGAGCATTAAAAAAAATACGAAAGGTTGCTCCACTATATTCTGGATTATTGATGTCTTCTTTTAAACTCACATAGGCTTTTTTCCATTGCATTTCCCCCTGATTATCCTCCGTTGAATAGAAATTCACAATTGGGACTCCATTTATAAAACTTCCAGTGACAGGGTATACCCCTACGGTAAATTCTGTATTGCACTTAAAGTTCATTTCTAAAAATACATCAACACCTTTTCGAGGCAATTCATACAATTGAACTGTAGCATTTTCAAAAATTTGGAATTCTGACGGAATATTAACCTGTCCAGAATACTTATTTTCTATCGCATCATAATTAAAAACATGAGCAGGATCATTGCTAACAAACATACTATCAGTAGTAGTATTCGATCCACTTTTCTCCACTGAAATTGCATTGTCCTCAAAGTCTTCCAACCAACTAAAAATAATATTATCTCGATATCGAACAACAGGTATAATCGTATCAATTGCTGTTGGGACCAACTCAACTTTCTCTTCAAAAGGTGAATAAAATGGATATGTTACCCGTTGGTCAAAAAGACCATTCTTTTTAATACCAGGAACAACTGTTATTGTATGCTTCCCTGACTCCAAAATTGGAACGCGAACAGGTAATTCAAAAACACCGATTAAAATACCGTCACAATATACCCAACCATCAACAATATCGTGTGAGTTATCTCCCTGTTCTACATCTGTTTCAAGCTCAATACTTGGAATGTAAACATAAGAGGGTATCTTTTCTTCACTATCGCAACTACTAAAAAATGAAGTTGCAATAAACAATCCTATTAAAAATAGGAATTGAGTTATACGTTGGTTGTAAAGTTGCGTTCTAATTGCTCTTTTATTTTGTCAGTCACTGACTGAAGTTGCAAATATTGCGAAATCCCGGCAATTGGCTCCATATTATTTGTAATAGAGTCGTAAAACGAATAAACTTCTCTTTTCAACATATAGATATAATCATCTTTTTTCTGGTTATATTTTGTCCGTGTCCCCCAATCTTCTCTCATCTCACCTGAGTCTGACCGACTACTTTGAACATTAATTATCTGATTCAAATAATCTATGGAACAATGAACATTTTTCTGAAATATCTGTGTTTTATGCGTTTCTTTATCTGCAATTTTACTCGCCGATAAATTAGCCACACATCCATTATAAAATTCTATTCGAGTATGAACTATATCTGGATCTTTATAATAGACACCGACTGCCGTTGAATAAACAGACTTCACATCTGAGTTTACAAGCTTTAAGGCAACATCTACATCATGATCCATCAAATCCTCCAATACACTCAGCTGAGTAGATTTAGAATTGAACTTAACGTACCTTCGTGATTCGATAATTCTTGGAACTAACTCATGCTTACTTAAATCATCAAAAAAACTATAGAAGCGTTGTTTAAGTCCGATTTGAAGAGAAACGCTAGCTTCATTGGCCAACAACTCTAAACGACTTAAATCTCGTCTACCTAACAAACCCGGACTTTCAATATAGAGATGTTTGCCATATTTTAAAACTTCAGAAAAACTTTCATAATCGCAAGACAATAAGTCCAAAACCAGAACCATATCTACTGCATCAATTAACTCGTTTACTGAGTCAAAGTTTAAAAAACCATCAGCTTTTATAGATTCATATCCTCCAACAACTGTGAGGTAATCCTCTTTTTGTAAAGCATCGAAAACACTTTTTGTAAAATTACCTGTCCCTATTATTCCAACTCGCACTTGTTTGATATGAATTATATTACGAAATAAAGCCTAATTTCTTTTGAGCTAAAAACAATGATATTTTTGCCGTATTAAAAACTAAACACTTGCTAAAAGACACATACAAACATAAAGGTCAACGCAACCAACTAATTCTAGAACTCAAAAAATTAGGCATTCAATCTACTGCCGTTCTTAAAGCAATTGAACATGTACCCAGACACTTTTTCTTTCCATCTGACTTCGAGGATAAAGCATATGAAAATATTGCATTCCCTATTGATGAAAATCAAACCATCTCTCAACCCTTTACTGTAGCTAAGCAGACTGAACTTTTAGATATTCAATCTGGCGACAAAGTACTTGAAATAGGAACAGGATCTGGTTATCAAG
>CAJWLP010000041.1 GCA_913043145.1 uncultured Bacteroidota bacterium | reverse complement strand
TAAAGATGGAGACAAGGACAGAGGAGATAAAGATGGAGACAAGGACAGAGGAGATAAAGATGGAGACAAGGACAGAGGAGATAAAGATGGAGACAAGGACAGAGGAGATGGTAAAGGAAATGGTCGAGATTCTACCGGTCGTAGATAATTCTTTAAAAACTAATAATATTCAAAGGTTATCACATCATGTGATAACCTTTTTTTTGTTAAGTAGGTCTAGATAACTAATTCTTATAGTAATTATAAAAGTTATTCATTCTTAAAACATGAGGAAAACTTATTGCCGACAAGAACACAAAAAATGTCCCGATATAGTTTCCAAAATCGTTTCCAAAATACCAATAAAGGAAAAGAAATAATGCGTAAGATCCAAAACTAAACAGCGAGGCCTTTTTCCATAATTGAAGAGAATTCACTTGAAAGTGATTCCTTAAATGATTCCAGCCCAATAAGCTATGATTATATATGAAGTACGTGCCAAATGCATGAATTAAGGTAAGTTGAGTCGTTAAAAGTAAAAATAAGCTAGTCGCAATCATAGCAGTAGATCGTTGAATAAAACCCATAATTATTCCAAGGCCTAAGCATCCAAAAGCAATATCTTGCCATAGGCTAGAGAAGATGTTCCCTTGAATTTTAGGTAACTCAGATATTGATAATTGGTTTAATATTTCATTAAGCTCAATTGGATGGCTTAAAAGTATACCGCAGAAAAATAAGATTCCCCAAATCCATGATATTTTTGAATTTAGTTTCCATTCCGTAAAATCAGCTTGTGCAAAATGAAAAATAGAATACCCAATAAAAATTAATAAAGCTAAAAGTGGATTCATATACCAAAGAAGTACAATAACAGCTCCTTGAGCTAAGTATAAAGCAATAAATTTTAAAGATACAGACTGATTAAAATGATTCGTTTCTATAAGATGGTCAATTGCACCATGAGGTATGCCAATTAGAAGTAATCCAGTTACTAAAAAAACATCAGTCAAATAGGTCATATTTAAAGATTGAAATGCCAAGAATAGTATTGACAATAACAGAGGTAAGAATGATTTAAATATTTGATTATTTATATTCCATAATACTTTTAAAGCTGCAACAATGAATGGTTTCCATTGAAGGGAGTAAAAGATTTTTAATTCATTACTCAAACTTGATTCTTCATCCAAAAAATAGAGGATTTCAGGTGCTTTGATCCTTTGAAATAAACGTTTAAATATTGGTTTTCCAAGGTGTGATTTTTCCGATAGAATTCTTAGAAGTAGGCTATCGTAGAATGCAAATCGATTATCTCTTATTTGTACGTTCGAAGGTACAATAGTCTCATTTTCAAGAGCTATTTGGTTGACAATGGTAGTCGCATCCATTGACATTGATTTAAATGCATAACCTGTACTGGGCTTTATGTGTCCAGCTCTAGTACCCATGTTCCGAATATTGGAGCAGATTTCTGTTGAAATATCAGCGTTGGTCATTGGAATACATCCTTTTTCAATATCTAATACTTGGTAGTTTTTATAATTTTTTAAATAATTATTCAAAAGCTTTTCACCTTCATCTATACTCATGATATCTTCTCCAAATCGGGTTACCTCTACTAGTGCATGTTTTGAATCAAATGGAAGGACATATACGAACTGGGTTGAATTATCTTGAGGAATTTCAAAATCCATCATAGTAAATGATTGAGGATCAAATACTTCTTCATTTGTTTGAATTTGCCATCCAACAAAACTTTGATTTATATAAAACTGATTTTTTTGAAGTTTTTTAATCAATGGCGGGCGTGAATCAAATGAATATTTTGGTTCATACACTATATTATCTGTTATGATTCGGTTGGATGACTGGTTTTTTTCTAATGTGTGTTTTAATATTTTAACATTGTGATTTTTAATGATTTTCAAAGCTTTTTCATATAATGTCAAGCTTGAGACGTGATAATACTTTAGTGGATTTAGGCTTTGAACTTTTCTGTTGATAATTACTCTATCCCATTCTTTATCAATAAAATCCAGTGGAATGATTTTTTCTACGTTATCAGATGTTGACCAAAAACAGTAGGTCTTGTCTTTTTTGTTTTTTTGGTGAGGTTCAAGTATGATTATTTTTTTTCCGTCTAACAATCTTTTCTTTTCTAATTCTAAAATTAAAAGACAATTTGAGGCACCTAAACCCACAAATAAGTAATCAATAAGTTGTTTTTTTTGCATCAATCTTGGTTGCCAATTTACAATTTAATTACTATTATCAAATGCATATTTTAAATTAATTAATATATTTTTTTGTAATTATATCTACTTTTTTAACTTAATTTTTTTCAAATATTTTTCCTATGTTTTACTATTTTGATAAAAGAGTAAACAATAATCTTAATATATTGATAGTAAGTAATTTATAAATTTATTTTATTATTTTTTTAATGCTCATATTATCATTTTTTTTTGTACTATTTTTATCTAAATGTTAGTGTATCAATAACTTAAGTGTTGACAACTAATAATATGTCAATGAACAAATTATTTAATAAAAATGTTACCTTGACAACGTTTAACAAATAAATTATATTAAAATTATGTTTTTAGATTTACTTACAATCCCTAAGGATGACCCAATCGCATTTACTTTTTTTACAGGTTACATGGCGATGTTAGCGGCATCTGTTTTTTTCTTCTTCGAAAGAGGAAGCGTTGACGGAAAATGGAAATTATCTCTACTTGTTTCAGGTTTGATCACCGGTATTGCGGCTGTTCATTACTATTACATGAGAGATTATTACATGGCAACGGGTGAAAATCCTACTGCTCTTCGTTACATTGACTGGACTTTAACTGTTCCTTTAATGTGTGTTGAGTTTTATTTACTTACTAAGGTTGCTGGTGCAAAATCTAGTCTTTTATGGAAGCTAATTGGTGCTTCTGTATTAATGCTAGTTGCTGGTTACATTGGTGAAGCTTTCAACCCTGAAGGTGGTAGCACTGCTCACTCTGTTAAGTGGGGTGTCATCTCTACAGTAGGTTATGTTTACATTCTTTATACCGCTTGGTATGGTGAGGTAGCTAACTTGGCTGCTAGTAGTGGAAATGAAGCTGTTAAAACTGGTGTTAGAACTTTAGCATGGTTTGTATTAGTTGGTTGGGCTATCTATCCAATTGGTTACATGTGTATGCCAGGTGGTTGGTTGAATACTTCTTTAGGTTGGGATTCAACAAATGTGGATTTATTCTACAACATTGCTGATGCTATCAACAAAATTGGTTTTGGTTTAGTAGTTTATTCAATTGCTACTTCTTCTTCCAAAGAAGCATAGCTAGTTTCAATTTAAAATATGAAGAGGGTGCAGAATACTGCACCCTCTTTTTTTTATAAAAAATACGATGTTATTCAATCGCGTTTTTTATATTGTTAAAACGTAACTTGATAATTATAATATCTGAGAAGGCATTTTATGCATCCTAAGCTTTTAACAAACACACTTGATTTTTTTACTCCAAGTATTACTACAAGAGTAGAACTCCCTTTTTACGATGTAGGTATACAAGCAGGATTTCCTTCGCCTGCCGATGATTTTATTGAGCTTAGTATTGATATTAATAAAGAGTATATTAAAAATAGAGACTTTACTTTTTTTGCCAAAGTGAAAGGACATTCCATGAAAAATGTGGGCATATTTGATGGAGACCTTTTGATTATAGATAAAAGCATAGAACCTCAAGATAATAAGATTGCAATTTGTCAGGTGGACGGTGACTTCACAGTAAAAAGAATCAAGATCGATAACGATACCGTTTGGCTAATCGCTGAGAATGAAGCTTATGATCCAATTAAAGTTACTTCTGATAATGAATTAATGATATGGGGAATTGTTGTGGCTTCTATTAAAAAATTCTAAATGTTTGGTTTAGTAGATTGTAACAACTTTTATGCTTCTTGCCAACGAGTTTTTGAGCCACATTTGGTGGGTAAGCCAGTGGTTATACTCTCTAATAATGATGGTTGCGTAATAGCTAGAAGTAACGAAGCTAAGGCTCTAGGAATTCGAATGGGAGCTCCTGCATTTGAATGTGAGAAGCTATTCCGTGAGAATCATGTACACATCTACTCATCTAACTTTACTCTTTATGGAGATATGAGCTCTAGGGTGATGAATACACTTTCTACCTTTACTCCATCAATAGAAATTTATAGTATTGATGAGGCCTTTTTAAGATTTGACGGGTTTGATTTTTATAATTTAAAAGAATATGGAGAAAAGATACAGAAGGTTGTGACAAAGGGTACTGGTATTCCGATTAGTGTTGGTATAGCATCTACTAAAACACTGGCAAAAGTGGCCAATAAAATAGCTAAGAAATATCCAGTTCAGACAAATAGTTCTCATGTAATAGATACAGAACAAAAACGTATAAAAGCACTGCAATGGACTGAAATAGGTGATGTTTGGGGAATAGGATCAAGATATGCTCGTAAACTTAAAAATATAGGAGTGAATAATGCATATCAGTTTTCTAGATTATCCAATGATTGGGTGAAAAAAGAGATGAGTATTGTTGGTTTAAGAATCAAGCATGAACTTGAAGGTTTACCGATGCTAGATTTAGAAAAAACACAAAATAAAAAGGCAATAGCTACTACAAGATCTTTTGAAAAAATGTATACTAAATATGAAGACGTATCGGAAAGAGTGTCCACTTTTACAGCTTCTAGTTCGGAGAAATTACGAAAACAAAACAGTCATAGTAATCTCGTGATGGTTTTCGTAAGAACAAATTATTTTAGAAAAGACCAACCTCAATATGCTCGAAGTATTATTGTTAAAACAGATTATCCCACAAGCTCATATATTGAGTTAAATCGGTGTGCTCAAATAGGTCTAAGAAAGATCTTTAAGCCAGGGTATCAGTATAAAAAAGCTGGGGTTATTTTAATGGGTATAAGTACAGATAATAGCACTCAATTATCACTTTTTAAATCACCCAATCCTAACCATCAAATTTTAATGCGTACTATGGACCGTTTGAACCAGTCTATTGGGTCAACTAAGGTAATGTTTGCTGGACAATCACTAGATAGAAAATGGAAGATGAAACAAGAGAGGTTGTCTCCTTATTTCACAACTAAAATACAGGATATTATCAGGATAAAATTAAGCGGATAAAAAGGTGAAAAACCAGGAACTCGTGAGAAGAAGTAGTCTTCTTTTTTCTTGATTAAATTTGCAACAATGATAATTAGAAGCAAAGCCCCACTTCGTTTGGGACTAGCCGGAGGAGGTACAGATGTTAGTCCATATGCAGATTTACATGGAGGCTCAATATTAAATGCTACCATAAATATGTTTGCACACACAACTATTATTCCAAGGGATAATGGAAAAATTCATTTAGAGGCTCAAGACATGAATGTGCAGGAAAGTTTTGATGCTACGGACTATATAGAACCAAGAGGGAAGCTTGCCTTATTAAAGGGAGTTTACAATCGAATAATTAAAGATTTTATCAAAAAACCAATATCCTTTGAAATGTATACTAGCGTAGATGCCCCTCCTGGATCGGGACTAGGAAGTAGCAGTACATTAGTTGTTAGTATCATAGGAGCTTTTGCGGAGTGGTGTAATATTCCATTAGGTGAGTATGATATTGCCCATTTAGCTTATGAGATAGAACGTATAGATTTAGGACTCAATGGAGGAAGACAAGATCAATATGCAGCAACTTTCGGTGGTTTTAACTTCATGGAGTTTTACGATAATGACAAAGTGATTGTAAATCCACTAAGAATAAAACAAAAATATGCAGCAGAACTAGAGAACAATTTAGTTCTATTTTATATGGGAACAAATAGAGAATCTGCAGGAATTATTGACCAACAAACAGCAAACATTAAAAAGAAAAATGAAAATGCTTTAGAAGCAACCCATCGATTAAAAACTCAAAGTTTAAAGATGAAAGAAGTGGTATTGACAGGTAAAATGGATAAAATCGGTGAGGTAATGCATTATGGATGGGAATCAAAGAAAATGATGGCATCTGGAATTAGTAACCCTGAAATTGATGAAATTTATCAAACCGCTATTCAAAATGGTGCTACTGGAGGAAAAATTAGTGGTGCAGGAGGGGGAGGCTTCTTTTTCTTTTATTGTCCTATTGTCTCAAGGATGGGATTGATTAGAAGTTTAGAGAAATTTGGCGTGACTCCTCAAAACTATAGTTTTACCAAAACAGGTCTTTATACCTATACACTTCCATCATGAAATTTGATGTAATTATATTAGCTGGTGGACTTGGTACACGATTAGCATCAGTGGTTAATGATGTTCCCAAGCCTATGGCTCCTGTTGCAGGGAAACCTTTTTTAGATCATATTTTATGTGCATTACCACTAGAGCATATTAATAGTATTATACTTTCAGTTGGTCATAAATCAAATAAAGTAATTGAGTACTACGAAAAATTTTATAAAAATATTCCTATAATTTATTCAATAGAAGAGGAACCACTCGGAACAGGTGGAGGGATTGGTTTAGCCATGAATCATGTGACTCAAGATTCTGCTCTTATTCTGAATGGAGATACTTTTTTTGATGTCAATTTCGAGGAGTTTTGGCGAACTCATCAAGAATCTAATACACCCATAACACTTGCTTTAAAACAAATGCAGTTTCCTGATCGATACGGTACTGTTTTGATGGAAAAAAATACCCTTGTCAAATTTCAAGAAAAGCAAGAAAATTTGTCTACGGGCCTAATTAATGGTGGAAGCTATTGGGTAAGTAAAGATATTATTGAGTTACTTCCAAAAAGTGAGAAGTACTCATTTGAAAAAGATTTTTTAGAGGTCAGTGTATCCAAAAAGCACCTTGGTGGATATATTTCAGATGGCCTTTTTATTGATATAGGTATTCCAGAAGATTATGAGCGAGCACAACAGATTTTTGCCTAACATAGACGATTGCCATCAGTATACGCTGTTCATTGATCGCGATGGAGTCATCAATCAACCCATCATAGATGACTATGCTAAAGATCCAAGTGAGTTTATTTTTTGTGAGGGTGCTATTGATGCTTTAAGCCGTTTAAAGAGAATCTTTAAACATATAGTATTAGTAACAAATCAGCAAGGGGTCGGAAAGCGATTGATGACAAGCCAAGATTTAGAAAATGTACACCTTAAAATGTATGATTCGTTAAGATCCAGGAATTATCCCTACTTTGATTTGGTTTTATATGCACCTTATTTAAAAGATAAAAGTCATACATGGAGGAAACCCAATACGGGGATGTTATTGAAAGCAAAAGAATATTATCCAGATATTGACTTTTTAAAATCAATTATGGTTGGAGATTCACCGGGGGATATGGCTTTAGCAGATCAATTGGACATCATAAAAGTCCGGATTCTAAATAATCAGTTTGAATTTGACAACCAAGATTTTACGTACGCTAATTTATCTAGTTTCGTAATTGCATTGTCAAATTAATGATCCCTTAGGCAACTAATGCATATCCTTTAACGTTTTCTATACATTAGATTCATATTTTTGTAACGTATCGTGTGGTTAAGGTATTCACTCAAAATAGTTGTTCTCATTTTATTGCTTTTTAGTGGTCTGAACAGTCATGCAACACATCTTCTGGGTGGTTACATGAACTACGAGTTTCTAAATATTAATCCAACCAATGGAGATTATCGCTACAAAATCACCTTTCATGTATATCGAGACTGTTCTGGCAAGGTAGAATTAGACGATCAAATTACCTTAGGGGTCTATTTGAATGATAATAACAAAAGCCTTAATCAACAACCTGTATTTAAATTAGTTGCCAAAGAAAGAGTTCAACCCCCAGGATCAATAGAATGTGATTTCTATCGAAAAAATGTGTGTATAGAATATGGATTATACGAAGGAATTATATCCTTAAAACCTTATTCAGAGGGCTATCATATTACCTATCAAAGGTGTTGTAGGAATGTTCAAAATAATATTGTCCAAGATGGAGCAATGCCGTCACAAGGGCAAACTTATTATTGTTTCATTCCCTCCACAGCCTTACAAAATAGTTCACCTGCATTTTATGGTGTTCCAAGTCCATACATGTGTGTTAACGATACCAATTCATTCTTATTCGATGCAGTGGATCGCGATGGGGATAGTTTAGTATATCGCTTCATGCGTCCATATCAAGGTGGAAGTCCAGCAAGTTCTAGTCCAGCACCTTCAGCTTCTCTTGATACACCGTTATTAAGATATAAAGCAGGCTATACTTCTTTATCTCCTTTTGGTTCAAATGGTTACACATTTATTGATAAACAGACAGGGTATACTGAGCTTTTTAGTAATGAGGTTGGAAATTTTGTGGTTGGCGTAGAAGTTTTAGAATATCGAAATGGAAATCTACTTGGAAAGATTAGGATGGATCTACAGATTATTGTCTTGAATTGCATTGCAAATAACATTCCTGATATATCGTCATCCAAAGGACAACGTTTCGAAATTGAAGCAGGTGAAGAACTCTGTTTTAATGTTGTGGGTAAAGACCCTGATGATGATCGGGTTAAATTATCTGCCAGAAGTGAGGTTTTTACAACTATTCCAGGAACAAAAGCTACATTTAAGGAGTCTGTTACTAACCCAACTAATCTTAATTATGAGTTTTGTTGGACTCCCGATTGTGATGCAGACCGAGATCAGCCATACAATGTATATTTTACTGTTGAAGATGATGGCTGTCCTCCAAAGTTTAATTATTTAGATGTAAGTATTAAAGTACTTCCATTTAAAGGAGCAGAACAACTCACAGGACCAGCAACCGTATGCAATTTGAGTTCACATGATTATTCAGTAATTGATGGTAGTGAAGGATCTACCTATGAATGGGAAATTTTTGATGGAAAGTTTATAGGGGACAGTACATCTGAGTCTGTAACTGCCTATTGGAATAGAAAATCTTCGGGAGGAATGTCTCCGTATATTAGAGTCCGAGAAATCAGTAAAAATGGTTGCCTCGGTGATTGGTCACAATTAGATGTTGTTATTGAAGACAGTCCAATTATTTCAGGGATATTAGGTAAAGATACAGTTTGTAAGGAAGATGTTGGTCTAACTTATTCAGTAATTGACAATCCAGGAAACACCTATTATTGGGAGACGGTTAATGCTACTATAGGATCACAAAATCGGAATTCCATACAATTATCGGGGTTTAATCAGCCCAGATTTAGTATACGTGTAGCAGAAACAAATGCAGTTGGTTGTACAAGTGATACTGTTGAATTAAAAGTTTATGTTATTGAACCAAGTCCGTCCATTGATGGACCTTTAATAGTATGTCCCAATTCTGCTGGAATCCAATACCAAGCTATTGGGGCAAGTAGCTCTATCTATAATTGGAATGTAGTTGGAGGTATCCAATCATCTGGTGGAACCACTAATACAATTACCATTGATTGGGGAGATGAGGCAGTAGGGCAAATCTCAGTTGCTGAAATCAATAAATTTGGTTGTTTAAGTACTCCAACTGTGATTAATGTATCTAAGTCGTACATTTTGGGTGGTAATACTATTAATGGACCAAATGAAGTATGTGAATTTGATAAATTGGTAGGTTACGATGTGGATTCCATCACGGGTAGTGTTTATGATTGGACCATATCAGGAGGTTCACAACAAAATGGTGATAGTTCGTCTCAAATCCAAGTTGACTGGATGGCAGCTGGCATGGGGAATGTTAGGGTAGTGCAACGTGCATATGATCCCGTAAATGATCGATGGTGTGAAAGTCCAGCTAATGAATTGTCAGTAAGAATTCATCCTTTGCCAACAGCTAATCAAATTATCGGTCCAGTAGAACTGTGTCAATACAGTGACTCTGCTGTTTACTTTATTTCTGGCATGCCAAATTCAACTTATTTATGGACACTTAACGGTAGCACTGAAGACATCATTGGCCAAGGTACAAACGCCATTAAAATTTTTTGGGATGTGTCAGGCAATCAAACTCTTTCTGTAGTAGAGACGAATGTCTTTGGTTGTTTGGGATCTAGAGTTAATCTATCAATAATCGTAAATCCAAAACCAACGACATCTTTAATTGCTGGTCCTATTGCTATCTGCCCAGAAAGCACACTAAACCATCAATATTCTGTTTCTGGGGATCCAAATTCTACTTTCAGTTGGGATGTTAAAGGAGCATTAAACATTACTGGTAATTCAACCCCATCTGTTTCAATTGATTGGGATTTAACCCAGACAAGTGGAAGGGTAAATGTAGTTGAGTTATCTGATAAAGGATGTTTGGGAGATACACAACGATTAGATGTAATCTTTGATAAGCTAAGAATCGATTTACGTTTTGTTAGCGTTGGAGATCCAGATGATCGAATGCTTATTGATTGGCAGTTATTAGATAATTCGTCTGCAATATCGTTTGATGTTAAAAAAAGAATCCTAAGTACGTCCGCATGGCAGAATATTGCCACTGTGGGAGGAAGTACGCTTCAATATCTTGAGGAAGGTATTAATACAGATTTAACTCCTTTTGAATATCAAATTTCTGCTGTAAACTCATGTGGAACCACTATATTTTCAGATATTCACACGAGTATTTTATTAACAGGTATTCAAGATGAAAACTTAAATTCTAATCTTGTATTTACTGATTATCTTGGATGGCAGAATGGTGTGTTAATATATAATCTATTTTTAGAAGATAATCTTAATCCATTAACTCTGTCACAGACAAATGTGAATAGTAATACGACTATTGTATCTACGCATGATCCAAAGCAGTATAAGAAATGTTTTAGAGTAAATGCCAAAGAAGATGACGGAGAACAAACAGAATCTTGGAGTAATGAGGTGTGCTTTTATTTTCTTCCTACGATTTATGTCCCTAATGCATTTACACACAATAATGATAATCTTAATGATGGTTTTGGGGTAAAAGGTATTGCTATTAATGAATTTTCTATTGAGATATTTAATCGTTGGGGTGAAAAACTATATCAATCTGATAATATCGATGAAAAGTGGGTGCCAACTTATATGGGAAATGATGTTCAAGAAGGCATTTATTTGTATTTAATTAATTATAGCGATTACAATAACAATAATTACAGAAAGGCTGGTACAATAACTTTGTTAAAGTAGTTCTGGTGTAATTTAAGAGCTAATCATAATTGCCTTTTTGGTCTCAAAAAAAGTTTCCGAAAAAAAATCACTTAATGCCGTCTCCTCCCAAGTGAGTGCCTTATATTTTTGAAGTAAGTCATTTCGCTCATTTTCTAAACTACCACCTTTCAGGAAGATATGTTTACTATTCTTATTCATCGCATTCTTGGTAAAGTCAACAAGTTTAACTGCAGGTGCTACAGCTCTAGAGACAATGGTATCGTGCTTTTGATTGATATGCTCAAAACGATCATTAGTAACCGTTATATTTTCTAGTTGAAGCGATTCAGCAATAGCTCTAACAACACGCGTTTTTTTTCGAATGGAATCGACCAAATGAAAATTAGTTAGAGGAAAAATAATAGCCAATGGAATGCCAGGGAATCCACCGCCTGTTCCAATGTCAAGTACGTTTTCATCCTCCCTAAAGGAATAAATCTTAGCTATGGATAATGAGTGAAGAACGTGATTGCAATAGAATTGATCCATATCTTTTCTACTAATCACATTTATCTTATTGTTCCATTCAGTAT
>CAJWLP010000040.1 GCA_913043145.1 uncultured Bacteroidota bacterium | reverse complement strand
GATTAGAAAATTTGTATACTTCATACAAAAATCAAGGCTTAGAAGTTCTTGGATTCCCATGTAATCAATTTGCTTGGCAGGAACCACTATCTAATGATAACATGGAGGAAGCATGCTTTAATTCACATCGAGTAACATTTCAACTTACTGAAAAGGTGCATGTAAATGGTCCTAAAACTGATCCAGTCTTTAAATTTCTTAAAAGATCAAAAAAGGGGCTTTTAATGAATCGGATTAGTTGGAATTTCACAAAATTTCTAGTAAATGGACAGGGAGAAGTAATTAAGCGATATTCACCTAAGGTACTGCCGAAAACCATTGAACACGATATTCACCAACTGCTTTCAATTAACACATAAAAAAAGCACCTACGTAGAGGTGCTTTTTTTTATATCTGGTGAAAAATGATTACATCATTCCTCCCATTCCACCCATATCAGGCATTCCACCGCCACCTGCATGGCTGTGTGGAGCTTCTGCTTCTGGTATGTCTGCAATTATGCATTCTGTGGTCAACAACATACTTGCAACAGATGCTGCATTCTCTAATGCTACTCTACTAACTTTAGTAGGATCAATAACACCTGCTTTAATAAGATTCATATACTCATCTGTACGGGCATTATAACCATAATCCTTCTTACCATCTTTCACATTCTGAATTACAACAGAACCTTCACCTCCAGCATTAGCAACAATCTGACGTAATGGCTCTTCAAGTGCTCTTCGAATAATATTGATACCTGTGTGCTCATCAGGATTAGACCCCTCTAGCTTAGCTATTGACTCAATAGATCTTACAAAGGCAACACCTCCACCGGCTACGATGCCTTCTTCTACAGCAGCTCTTGTTGCAGCTAATGCATCATCTACACGATCTTTCTTTTCTTTCATCTCTACTTCAGAAGCTGCACCAATATATAACACAGCTACTCCACCTGATAGTTTGGCAAGTCTTTCTTGTAATTTTTCTTTGTCATAATCTGAAGTAGAATTTTCTATTTCAGCATTAATCTGTGCAATTCGACCTTTGATATCAGCAGAATTTCCAGCTCCATTTACGATAACTGTATTTTCTTTATCGATTGTAATTTTCTCAGAAGTACCTAACATTTCTATGGTAGTATCTTCTAATTTTCTACCTTGCTCCTCACTGATTACTGTTCCGCCAGTTAAAATAGCAATGTCTTGAAGCATAGCTTTACGTCGATCTCCAAACCCAGGTGCTTTTACAGCAGCCACTTTAAGTGACCCTCTAATCTTATTAACAACTAAAGTTGCAAGGGCTTCTCCCTCCACTTCCTCTGAAATAATCACTAGTGGCTTACCCGATTGAGCTGTTTGCTCTAAAACAGGAAGTAACTCTTTCATACTACTGATTTTCTTATCACAAATCAGGATATATGGAGAATCTAAATCCGCTTCCATCTTCTCAGTATTTGTTACAAAATATGGAGAAAGGTATCCTCTGTCAAATTGCATTCCTTCAACAGTTTTAACTTCCGTCTCTGTACCTTTTGCCTCTTCAACTGTGATGACGCCATTTTTGCCCACTTTCTTCATAGCATCAGCTATAAGTGTTCCTATGACTTCATCATTATTAGCTGATATAGATGCTACTTGACTGATTTTATCAAAATCATCACCAACCACCTCACTTTGTTTTTGAAGGTTATCTTTTACTGCTGAAACAGCTTTATCAATACCTCGCTTTAAATCCATTGGGTTAGCACCTGCAGCTACATTTTTTAAACCTCCAGACACGATAGCTTGTGCCAAAACAGTAGCAGTTGTTGTACCATCTCCAGCAATATCAGCTGTTTTAGATGCAACTTCCTTAACCATTTGTGCTCCCATGTTTTCAATAGGATCTTTCAATTCTATTTCTTTAGCTACAGAAACACCATCTTTAGTTACGTTCGGTGAGCCAAACTTTTTGTCAATAACTACATTACGACCTTTAGGTCCCAATGTTACTTTTACTGCGTTTGCTAACTGATCGACACCTCTCTTGAGTTCGTCTCTTCCCTTAGTGTCGAATAAAATTTGCTTTGCCATAATTCTTTAAATTTTTAATATTTTTAAGTTATACGATTGCAAGAATGTCTGATTCTCTCATCATTAATAAATCTTTACCATCAACGGCCAATTCTGTACCCGAGTACTTACCATAAAGCACTGTGTCTCCAACTTTAACCGTGGTTGGTTCATCTTTTTTACCTGGTCCAACTGCTATGATTGTACCCTTTTGAGGTTTTTCTTTGGCAGTGTCAGGAATGTAGATTCCTCCAGCTGTTTTTGTTTCTGCTGCTGCAGGTTCTACCAATACTCTGTCTGATAATGGTTTAATGTTCATTTTTTTAAATTCTAATTTATTATGCTATAATCATACTTTATGCCAACTTGGTAAAAAAGACAAAATTTCATTTTTAACAGAATGAAAACTAATGTTAAGCCATACTGTCAGATTCTAACAGAAAAATTTTAAAAATTGCACTAGTAGAAGACTAACACCTTAAAACAAATAAAGTATTAATTATCAGTTTGTTTATACTGACTATTGTTCGATAGGATTTCCATTCTCATCCAAAACTTCAATATCCATGTTCTCGGGATTAATTTCTTGTTTTGGTGGTGCCGGAACAGCTTGTTGTGTTGGAGCTGGTGCCGCCGGTGTAGATTCTTCAACACGCTCTAAAAAAGCATTTCTTTGCTCTACATCAGGAGTGTATACAAACCGGCTACCTATGGATAGAATCATGATAGCAATGGCAAGAGTCCACGTAGCCTTTTCAATAAATTCGTTGGTTTTTTTCACACCTGCAATTTGATTTGCTGCAGAAAAGTTAGCCGCAATACCCCCCCCTTTTGGATTTTGTATTAATACAGCTAAAATTAACAGTACCGAGGCAATGATGGCTAATATGATGAGTAGTGTAAACATGCGATTATGATTCGTTTTGTGTTTTTATAATTTCCTTTATTCGGGCGGCAAAATACGCGGATTTATTAGGATTTTGCAAACTTAATTTTTCGTAGCCTAATATGGCTTTATCATAGTGTCCTTGTTTAACATAAATCTTCAATAATGTTTCACTAACAATATTCATTTTATCTGTTTCACTCTCGTCTGCTTTATCTTGAGCATTATAAAAACTCCGATTTTGTATCGGCCTAGATCGTTTAGTAGCAAGGAACTGATCTAAAAGATATTGAACATTATCGGGTGATTTTTTATTGCCGATAGTCTTCTTAGTTGATTTCTTATTCGTATTTTGAGATTCGTCAATTTCATCACTACCTATGTGATTTATCCAATACATAAAATCCCTATTCACAGATTTACTCGACTCATCAATTAATTTAGCTAGTTCTTTTTCTGGATTATAAGGTATCTGTTCAATTGGGATCCTTGGTGAATCCGGCTTATTTCTGTGCTCCTTAACTTTGAGCTCCTCAATGGGGTTGTAAGTAACTATTTTATCAAAGTCTATTGCTGGTTGTTTTTCTTGAATAATTTTAGGTGCTGATTCTTTTTCAGAAGCCTTATCAATTTTACTTATATGAGTTGGTTGAGATTTGGATGGTGGCTTTGCTTTCGATTTTTTAATTACAGTATCTTCCTTAAAATCAACTAGCGGTGAATCTTGTTTCTTGAAATATAAAAATAATTGCTCTCGACTACCTGCATAAGTTGATGCAAGTCTTAACTGTTTTTTTTGAAGATAATGATCATAGCTTTCATATCCCTTTGCTAATATAATTTGAAAGCTGCTACACCAGGGATGTTCTTTGGACAATTGCTCCAAGTTTTTTAGATCTTTTTCCTCAATGGCAAGCGGTTGATCTACTAATTTTGGTATGTCTGTGATATAATCTACCAATTAATTGCTGCTTTGTTAAAAATTGATTGTATCAACATCTGAGATATTTCTTCAACCAAATCATTTTCTACATCACTAAAATTTAGTGTAGCATCAAAGTCTTGAAAATTAGAAAATGTCTGCTCAAAAGAAATTTTATCATCAGAAGCACACACTAACTTTACTGCCAATTGAATGGTCAATCTGTTGAGTTGTGCATTATCTGTACTTTGAGCAGAAACAGGAGTTACCGTAAATGATGTTATCTCACCAGAAAAATCAAAATCTCCATTTCTTTCCTCAATACTTAAATTAGTTTCCGAGATAAATTTTTGTTTCAAACCTTCTGTGATTGTTTGACTTAGAAGTGGTGAATTTATTGGAGCATTATTGTCAAAATAACTCACAGAAAAAGTCTTTACCTCTTGAGGAATACTAGTGCCAGAAAAGGAATAAAAGCCACAAGATTGTAAGACCATTGAAGCCAATATAAAACCTGAAAGTATTAATGCATTAACTTTCGATTTCATATTGTTTTATTTTACGATATAATGTTCGTTCAGAAATCCCCAAGTCCTTGGCTGCTTTCTTACGTCTACCGTTATTTTTAAGCAATGCCTTCCTGATCAATTCCTCTTCTTTTGCTTCAAGGGATAACACTTCATGTTCTCCCACAGAATCTTTATCCTCAATAACAACATGTTGATATACCTCATCCGTTCTATCAGAGGTATTAGGTGTATAATCTGTTGTTTCTGGTTGGGCCGTATCTTGAGGAATAAATCTAGTAATTGAAGCCTTATTGGGTTCTATAAATTCTTCAGCAGAATCCGAGTTCTCTAGCATACCGAAGACCACCTTTCTGAGTTCTGAGACATCCTTTTTAAGATCAATCAAAACCTTATAAAAAATATCCCTTTCAGACACATCACTTTCCTTACCTTTTTCTTTATAGAGTGCAGGTAAATTATTCTCAGCACGTTCAGGCAAATATTTCCTCAGAATATCAGCAGTAATATGCGGGCCCTCCTCAAGTACAGATACTTGCTCTGCTATGTTTTTAAGTTGGCGAATATTTCCTGGCCAACGATAATTCATAAGGAGTTGCTCTGCGTCGAGTGTTAACTCCATCATTTCATTTCTGTATTTTTCAGAGGCATCAAAAGCAAACTTTTGAAACAGAAGAGCAACATCTCCAGGTCGTTCTCTTAATGGTGGAACCGCAATAGGTAAAGTAGCAAGTCTATAGTATAAATCCTCTCTGAACTTATCTCTTTCAACTTCTGTTATCAAGTCCCGATTAGTTGCAGTAATAATTCGAACGTCGGTCTTTTGAACCTTACTGCTACCTACACGAATAAATTCTCCATTTTCGAGCACACGAAGCAATCTACTTTGGGTTTCTAGAGGAAGTTCACCTACTTCATCAAGGAAAATAGTTCCTCCATTGGCACTTTCAAAATAACCCTTTCGATTATCTAAAGCACCAGTAAAAGCTCCTTTATCATGACCAAATAATTCAGAGTTAATTGTACCCTCAGGTAAAGCACCACAATTAATTGCTATAAAAGGGCCATGTTTTCGGGGACTTAAATGATGAATAATTTTAGAAAATGACTCTTTTCCACTACCACTCTCCCCTTGGATGTATACCGTAAGTTCAGTTGATGCTACACGCATAGCGGTTTGCAAAGCATAATTAAGCTTAGCTGAGTTTCCTATTATTCCAAATCGTTGTTTTACTTGTTGTAAATCCATTGATAACTGCAAAAATGGCAGATTTTTTCGATTTTCTGGCAGTCAAATGATTTTTATTGCTAGGAATAGAATCTAATTATCCGTCACACAAACAGAAGTTGTAATTTTAATTTACTTTAAAGCGTAGTTTTTAATCTCAATCGAGTAGGGCATGATAGCTTGAACACTTTGCTTTGTGCCCCAACGTTCAATATCATTGAGTTGTTTCACATAGGATTCAAAACCTGTATTTTTAACCATTTGCTGAAGTTGTGAAGATAAGCTTGTATTTCCTTGAATCTTATTAACCATTTCTATGATTGGATCTTTAGACTTAGGCATTTCTTTGAGTCTATAATTTTCAAGATCAGCTTCCTTAGCAGCTAAAGCAATGGCGTCTTCTAACCCACCTAATTCATCTACTAACCCAACTTCTTTAGCCATTTTTCCTGTCCACACTCTACCTTGAGCAACTGTATGAACTTCTTCTTTAGTCATTTTTCTACCGGCAGCAACTCGAGTCAAAAAGGTATCATAAATTTTATCAACTATCGAACCGATATATTTTTTTTGTTCAGATGTCAATGGTCTATCAATTCTTCCCATATCCGAATTTTTGCCTGTACCTACATACTCAAAGGTTATTCCCATCTTATTATTAAGAAGTTTTTGAGCGTTAGGTAATAACCCAAATACCCCAATAGAACCCGTTATAGTAGTAGGTTCTGCTAAAATTTTAAGAGCTGGTGTAGCAATGTAATAACCACCACTTGCAGCCACGTCACTCATACTAACAATAAGCGGCTTTTCGTCTGCTAAAAGCTTTGCCTCTCTCCATATAATATCGCTTGCAAGTGAACTACCACCTCGACTATCAATTCTAAAAACAACTGCTTTAATTTTATCATTAATTCTAGCTGATTTTAATGTCTTAGCCATATCATCTGCGGCAATTTGGGTACCATCACCTTTACCTCCCACAATATCTCCACTTGCATAAATAACCGCAATTCGATCACGACCACTACCCTGAGCTCTGAGACTCTTGGCATATTTTTTCTCAGAAATGAGAGGCACTTTTTTATCATTATCCTCACCCATTCTTTTTTTCATGGTACTATAAAACTGATCTTTGTACAAAGCCTGATCAATATATCCTGCATTGATAAAATCACCTACTGATTTCATTTTAAGCTGGTCAGCATCTGTTTTTAGTTTATCTATGCTTATTCCTCTAGCATCAGAAATTTTCGACAATACTTCATCGTAAACTGAATTGATATACGCCTCCATCTGTAATCGATTTTCAGGACTTAATTTTTTTCGAGTAAATGATTCTACTGCACCCTTAAATTTACCTGCTCTAATGGCTTGTACTTCGATACCCATTTTTTCTAAAGCACCTGCGAAAAATGAAACTTGACCCACCATGCCTGTAAACGACATTTCACCTTCTGGATTTACAAAAACACTATCTGCAACAGATGCCATGTAATAAGTTGGGAAATAATAGTAATCAGCATAGGCATAAATAAATTTTCCGGAAGATTTAAAGTCAGCTAGCTTATTACGTATTTCACTAATTTTAGCATAACCTGAGGAAAAGGTGGTTAAGTCTAAAATGATACCCTTTATCTTATCGTCATCTTTAGCTTGATCAATTGCTCGAAGTATTTTGTTAAGCCCAAGTGGAATATTTGCGTTGGGATCCAAAGCTGACAATACCACGATTGGGCTATCATCAATAGACTTATCTGCCAGGGGATAGTTCAATTTCATATTAAGCACACCATCTGAAGGAATTTTAACCTCTGGTTTTGCTTTGGAAGCAACTCCAATACCAATAAAAATTACAGAAACAATGAATAAAACTATCGCTAGGATATAACCTAGAGCCGATGCAAATACTACTTTAAAAAAACGCATATGGTAAAACTTTTATACTTTAATAAACTAAAACTTTTGAAGCTACTGCTCCGATCTTAGTTTTAAAAAGTACGAAGTAAATACCGGAATTGGAATTATTAAAAGGGATATCGTTTAAAGTCGGTGATATATCGTTTAAAACCACTTGTCCATTTGAATTCCATATTTCTATGCTGTAAGCGTCTTTGGGCAAGTTTTCAATATGTATCATTTTGTTGTGCATAAGATACACCGCCTTAACAGGTTTTGGAATCAACTTTTTTATTGATGCCTGACCTATGGTAAAAGTCACAGGAATTTTTATTACCCTCCCTATCTGAGCGTCGATATTTATCCAAATTTCATCCTCGTAAGTCCCCTCTGGTAGAGATTTGAATGTTACTACTAAAGCAGATACATCACCTGGAGTTACAGTACTTTCTACAGATTTAATAATAATGTTATTGCTTTTAGTAAATATGTCTGTTATATCAGAAATTTGAATATTTCCAGTATTGACAAGGTATATCGTTCTTTCTGTTGATGGTGATACATAACTATAATTGATTTGTTGCTGCGATACTTCAATCGTTTTAATTTCAGGTTTTGGATCATTAGAACCTATTTTATTCATACGTTCGATAAACTCCGGATGATCAACAAATGGGTTTCTATTTTTTTGATATCCAAATATCTTTTCATTTCGTTGAATATCCCATGCTGTTGGTTGAAAGGTAGTATGCCATTGTTTGAGAATGCCTTCTTGGCTATTAATAAAGTTGTTATAGTTCTGGTATCGTATAGCAAAGTATAGCATCGCCCTTGCTGCAGCTCCTTTGTGTTCATCCCTAGGTTCGAATACACTGCTTCCATATTTACTTCCGCCACCTGTCCAACTGGGGTTAGCTACCACTCCAAAAGGATGGTTACCTCTTCTACTATTTGTGCCACCATCAGAAGGGAATAAGTGATGAATATCAGCACGTTGTGGTTCGCTGGAACTACCAAAACTTTGCGGCCAAGTGTGCTCGCAATTCATACTATTTGCATTGGCACCACTTCGCGTACTAAAAGTGGACACTCTACCTGTATAAACACAAGTTACGTTACCATTTTGATTGTCAATATCACCATACATATTGTCCCTTGCATTAGTGTAACCTAAGTTTCGATAATTTTTAGCTAATATGGATTTCAATTCATCTTTTAAATCTTGATAGCTTTTATTAAAAGTTGATGAATAATATGCGTCCTCATATCTCCCATCTCCTTGAATATCAATTCGATATTCCGCACCATCATCCAATACAACAATGAGTTCCGAATTATAAGCAATGTTATGTCTTGGTTTGAAGGTTACTCTGATTTTTGAGGTAGCTCCAACCCCCATTTCATTATTAGTTACACTGCAAGAAAAATCATCTGAGTATAATATGGTTTGATCGACCTTAACTGGATAGGTATTTTTATTGGTAATATCTACCGCTATTTCCTTTTCCTCTGTGGTGAGTACATCACCAAAATCTATGGAGGGTGAAGAGAGTGTGAGTTGGGCCTGTGCAAAAAAAGCACATAGGATTAAAACGCTTAAAAGATTGTATTTCCGCATGGCAGCAAAAGTAATCAGAAATGAGTAACCTATTGTCAGTGCCAAACGAACTAAAAAAAGCGAAATAGTGAACCAAAATTCAACGATATACGCTTTAGTAGCCAAGAATAGAATCAAATATTAAATCATTGCTTTCATGTAAATAAAAAATTAGGCATATCTAGGATAAACTGATCCAGTAATCCCTTTTTTTGCATAAACTACTTTATCAAAATCACATAATTGGTATTTTTCAATAAAATAAAGAGTATAATTTGTACATATTTGTAAAAATCAATAACAATCAAATAAGCCAAACTAATAAGTTAATATAAAGAGCGAATAGGAGCAAAAAGTCTTGCAAATTGATAGGAGTCAGCAGTTATTTAACTGCAAAATATTTTTCGAACCAACAGATTTGGTTTGACTAAATTTGTAGACTAAAGTTAGATAAGAGGCTTACTTAAAGCCGGGATAGCTGCTGCACCTTTTAACTATCAAAATATAAGAACTATTAAAAAATATGAAAGTACTAGTAACAGGTCCAGACGGTGTATTGGGCTCCAATATCGTAAGAGAACTATTGAGCCAAAACTATCAAGTAGTAGCTATGGCAGAGGATGGAAAGGCTTCTCCCACCATAGATATCTTGCCCATAACCAAGGTAGGCGGGAACCTACTCAATACTGACGATATAGATCGTGCGGTACGCGGAGTAGATTATGTGATTCACTGTGCGGCAATTACTTCCATGTTTCCTGCTCGTTCGGAAGTGATTAATAAGGTAAATATTGGTGGGACACAATCGGTAATAGATGCGTGTATCACACACAAAGTAAAGCGACTTATTTACATTGGTACTGCTAATTCTTTTGCCTCTGGCACAAAGGAAAATCCTGGTACGGAGCAAAATGGATACGATGGAGCAAAGTATGGCCTAGACTATATGGACTCTAAATATGAGGCTCAGCTCCTCGTGCAGCAAGCGGTGAAAGAACTTGGTTTGGACGCCGTAGTTATTAACCCTACTTTTATGATAGGACCTTATGATTCTAAGCCTAGTTCTGGTCAAATGATACTGAGCGTTTTCAATGGCAAGGTACCTGGTTATGGAGATGGAGGAAAAAATTTTGTTGCAGTAAAAGATGTAGCATTGGCTGCTACACGTGCCCTTACGCGAGGGGAAAAAGGGAATTGCTACATTGTAGGTAATGAAAACCTCACGTACAAAGAAGCTTTTGACAAAATTTCACAGACTTTGAATTGCAAAAAAATTAGTCGTAGGTTATCACCTTGGGCAATGAATTTGTTCGGTAACATCAATTCCAGACTTGGAACCATATTAGGTTACACTCCTGGAGTAACTAAGCAGTTGGCGAGGCTAGCAAGTGAGGGACATTACTACTCCGCAGATAAAGCACAAAAGGAATTGGATTTAACGCTTACACCCATAAATTCTGCTATTGCGGAGTGTTTTGAATGGTTTAAGGTCAATGGATACGTGAAATGAGCAAAGCATTTCAAGGTAAAGTGGCCATCATAACAGGATCATCATCGGGCATAGGTAAAACCACCGCGATACAATTGGCTCAGCAAGGAGCCTCTGTGGTAATTAATGGTAGGAGTAAGGATAAACTGGAGATGCTAAGAGTCACAATGGAGGAAGAAGGACTTTCCGTGTTAGCCATAGCTGCAGATATTACCTCTTATAAAGAGTGTGAGCAACTCATAGACGATACAATAAAGCACTTTGGGCATGTAGACATTTTAATTAATAATGCCAGTTTGACGATGAACGATACATTTGAGAATATTCACCCCGATACGTTCAATCAAGTATTGCTAAGCAATACATTAGGAGCAATGATGCCTACTAAGGCTGCTCTAGCTCAACTTAGACGATCAAAGGGGAGTGTAGTGTTCATTTCTAGTTTGGCAGGGTTACATGGATTGCCTGCCTGCTCAGCATATTGTGCGGGTAAAATGGCTCTTACTGGTTTTTGGCAATCGCTCAAAATAGAACTTGATCATACGGGGATACACTTTGGTATATGCTATGTGAGTTTTACCCAAAATGACAAGGATAAGCGGATGCTCGCAGGAGCGGGAGAGCTAGTGGAGGTAGAGGAGCGGCCAGCAATATTAAAGCAAACTCAAGAGCAAGTTGCAAAAGCTATAGTTAGATGTGTCAGAAAACGAAAGGCAAAGGTGGTGCTATCTCGTTTTGGAAAGTTTATCAGCGTTTTGTATAGGTACATGCCACGGTTTACGATGTTCTTCGTTACACTTATCAATAACCGCCGTAAAACTGCCTAGACTCTATGCGAATTGGTTCAGATTTCAAGAAGGTAACTTTTGTCGTGGAAGGATGGCAACTGCTTGAACCAAACGCACTTATAGGCGACACTCTTTTAGCGATGATATGTTTTGGTATGGCCGTAACCATTTATCAATGGAGGACACATTCTCTGTATTTTAAGTATTGGATTGGATTTTTTGTGATTTTTGGATGCAGCTTATTGCTCGGCGGTATCGGGCATACGATGTTCAATTATTGGGGAGTCAGGGGTAAGTATTTTAGTTGGTTTTCATCCTTAATTAGCCTTTATCTATTGGAAAGGGCAGTGATATCAAAAGATAGAAATTTACGGAGAAAGAGATGGTTAACAAGCCTTGCAAAGTTCAAAGTTGGAATGCTAATTGCTGCTGAGGTAATGGTAGTGTCTATTTTTGATTTGAGTATAGATTCTCATTTAGGACTACTCGTACCGTCTATAGCTACAGCTACCTCGCTGCTGATTTACTGTGGTTTTGTGGCTTTACAGTTGAGTAGGAACGTGCATCCATCCTTCCGACACCTCTCGTGGGCATTGATGAGTATGTTACCTACAGCAGTAATTCAAGGATTCAAAATAAGTATTCATCCTTTATTCGATCGCAATGACTTAAGTCACATCTGTCTTATGCTGATGCTTATTTTCTTTTGGAAATCAATAAGGGGTTATTATATCTTTCTTACTTCTACCGATGAATCAAAAATAGGATAGTTACACAACGACCTAACAAACATAACTGAGATACAAAATATTTATTAGGGTGAATCAAGAAAAATATACTTTATTGAACCCAAAAT
>CAJWLP010000039.1 GCA_913043145.1 uncultured Bacteroidota bacterium | reverse complement strand
AGTTCTTCATTAATTTGAACTCCTGAATGGCCACCATTCAAACCGTTTACAACAATCTTATAAGTTGATGATTCCTCTTCCACACGAGATGAGGTATATGTATATAAAGTATTCGTATCGATACCACCTGCACAACCAATACTAAACTCATCATCATCTTCAGTATCTAAATTAAGTAGAATACTACCCTCTAGAATACCTTTTTCTAATTCCATAGCACCAGTCATTCCCGTTTCCTCATCAATGGTGAAAAGTGCCTCTATTGAAGGGTGAGGTATATCTGTAGAAGATAAAATTGCCATTATAGCAGCTACTCCCATACCATTATCTGCCCCCAATGTTGTCCCATTTGCTCTGACCCAATCTCCATCAACAATCATTTCTATTCCCTGAGTTTCAAAATCAAATAACGTATCCGCATTTTTTTGGTGCACCATATCTAAGTGGCTCTGAAGAATAACAGTTTGTCTTTTTTCCATCCCAGTTGTTGCTGGTTTTTTAATGATGACATTTCCAACAGAGTCCGTATATGTGTCTAGATTCAACTTTTTACCAAAATCTTGAATAAAAGCAATCACCTTTTCTTCTTTTTTACTTGGTCTTGGAACAGCATTCAGATCTGCAAAGTGGTTCCAAACACTTACAGGTTCTAATTCTTTTACATTCATTTAGCGAAATTAATCATTGATAAATAATCTATTCATAAAAATATCAATTTAGATTATGTAAAGTGGATATTAATGAAGGTTATTTCAAGATAAAAGGAAAGAAAGGAAAATAAAAAAGCACATCCGAGATAGGATGTGCTTTTAAGAAACATATTTTAAATACTTATTGAACTTTTTCTGATTTAGAACAATTTACAAATGAGTAAGATGTAGTGTTCTGATTGTTCCAAATAACTGCAATAACGTCTGCTCTTGACAATAAATCTTCTGTAATTTCAATATTAGATTCACCAGATCTTACAATCGCCTCGTTAAATTTAAGATTGTTTGCATTAAATTCAATTTCACCTTCAAAAGTCTCTCCACCCTTTAAATCGCTTATTTCTTGTCCTCCAAAAGCTCCGTTCATAGACCCAAGTAAAAATGGTTTCCACTTACCCATTTCTAGTGGGGCACCTGATTGACCAGGCCAGTACCATGCATCCATATCATTTGCAATCACATAAAATGCTACACTGTGAGTACTAGTTAAATCTTGGAAGGCTTTAAACTTATATTTGAGTTTGAAATTTTTTCCGTCTAAAGAAAATTTTGATGCAACGTTTGCATGAACATCACTACTTGTACCAAATTCTATAGCAGCATTTTTGATATCTGCATACAACACCTGCCCTTCAGCATTACGTAGATATCCCCAGTCTCTGTTATTTAAAGCATGAGCTGCAAGTCCACTAAGACCACCGTGCTCTGCTCTTGAATTGCTCCATATTTCGGTCGCTTCATCAGTAACTCCAAGAGAGGATAAAGATGTTGCAGGAGCCATTTTAAAACCGATCATCTCATCTCCTGCATCGTCCATGACTCTTTGCATGTTTGAGCCAGTGGGCTCATAGCAATTCCAGCAATAGGTAGCTCCAAAAACATTATACAATGTGGTGTTGTCTTCGGAAACTTCTCCTACGGCTAGAGGATCTGTTGGCTCAGGACTAGGGGTCTCGTCATCCTTACAAGCCGTAAATGTAAGAAATCCAGCCAATGTTAAATACAATATTCTTTTCATTAAGTTCAATATTAGGTAGATTTAATAGTTTAACCAAATATTAAATAATTTTATTCAAATACTTTTTAATTTAGAGATGCTCAAACCAAATAGTCATATCTTACAAAACAGAGATCTATTCATAATCAACAACTATATATTTTTAATTTCATATTAAAATATTCTAGTAAAATTTTACGTTAAATAGCTAAATTTGTTCTAATTTGAATTAATTTATTATTGAACCAAAATTTATTATTATGAAATTCCGTTACTTATACTTTCTGATAATACCTCTAATATTGTCTAATGGTGTCTATGGTCAAATTGTTTTTGACAAAGATACGCTGAAGAATAATTCTGTTGATAGGACTGAATATGACTTTACCATGAATTCTTATCTCGCTAATAATTCTACGAATCCTGATGATACAATATTCGAGTGGAAAGTGATTAGTTTTGATCAACCCAATGATTGGGAATTATCTATTTGTACATACGATATTTGTATTGCTGCTCCTGTTATAAATGAATCCCATATTTTTTCTCTAAATGTAGGTGAGAAAGAACAATTTAAAATTGGTTGGTCATTATTTGAAACTGCAGGAACTGGTTCGGTAACAGTAAAGGTTAACTCAAAAAGATATCCAGAAATTAAAGACACGGTAACCATGCAAATAGCAACTCTTGCAAGTTTTAACAGCATTAGCCAACCTGCTTTCTATGTTTATCCAAATCCTGTTCAAGATAAAATGACTATTCATTTTTCAAACACCAATTTTAAGATAATTGAGATTTATGACTTACTAGGTAACAAAATTTTTACTCAACAGATATATTCTGGAGAATTAATTAATTTATCTAATTTAAACAAGGGGGCATATATTTTACGATTACAGGGATTATCAAGTTACTCAAAGGTTATTCAAAAGAGTTAATTCATCTTGTAACTAAAGTTGATGATAATTTGATCATATTCCGATATACTTTACGCCAACCCTTCCATCGATCAGTTTCACCCAGGCTTTCATTATGCCATAGGCTTACAAATAGTCCACCTACATCACTTACAGATTGAATCATCTTATTAATGGATTCACTTGCTTGATCAGGTGTTTCCTTCCTGTAATGCATTGGCGTGATATCCATTACACAAAAGGGTACTATTTTAAGATTTGATTGTTTATTTTTCTCTAAATCAAACCAAAAGAACGAAGAAGCTATTCCTGCTCTAAATCCAATATGTGTTGAATATCCCATTGTATGGTCTTCATTGATGCCTATGCTTATAAGATTTTGATAGGTTTTGGGCATTGAATGAATTAAAAAGTGTTGTCTATTGATCTCAATATCAGAATTAACTATATCACAAAGAGATTTGTATTCATTTTTTAGAACATATTGATCATAATTACTAGCATAGGAGGGATGTATGCCTATTTTATTACTTGGATTTGAAAAAAGATGTTTTATCAATCTAATAAAAAGTTCATTTTTAACAGAGATGTTTTTATCATACTTACCATACTTGCCAAGAAGAATGAAATAGGTGACATCTACATTATATTTATCATGAATACCATTTTGCCAATCAAAGTTGAAATAAGGATCTGCTTGTTTTTCTAATAAAACGTTGCAACGCTCAACCAATTCAGATACATTTAATTTAACTAAGTCGCGAAACAAACCCATAAGATTTCGAACAAAACCCTTGTTTTTAAATTTCCATGCCTGATCTATATCAATAGTACTTTTGAACCTGAATTTTTGTACAGGTAATATAAAATTATAATAAGCCTGCAACTCAGACTTTAAAAATTCGACCCATTGATTTACTAGTGGGATCTCGAGAAGCCCATTTTTATATAAAACACTTTCTGTAGCTGGAAATCGATTGTGATTATCTGGTTTAAAATCTAAATATTCTTCATATCTACTCACTAAAAAAAAGGTGGCAGAGAATATATCAAATGGGATATTTTCACTATTAGTTTTAAAACAAATAGTGGTGTTCTTCCAACGTTCAAAATTTATTTCTTTTAATATATCAAATCTTACAGTTAACTCATCCAACAAACCATAAGGTGTGATATTTATTCGCGAACTATTTTTACTGGAATAGTTGATATGTGAAGAAGTTAAATCATTAGAATAATTGTAATCAATACCTAATATATCTCTAAAAATAAGATTAAACACATAGTGATGTCTTTCAGTTGGTAAAGGACAATATATTAAAACAGGATCATACATAAATAATCGTTAATTTCATTTTTAACGTAAAATTTTTATTGAAATTAACTCAGAATTAAAGGATATCCTAATTACGTACATTCCTTGATTTAATTCAGATGGCTGAATTAATACACTTCCTTTTCTTTCATCAGCTATCTGTTTTCCAAGCATATCAAATATTATATAGGTAGAACCCCTAGGCAACATTATTTCAAGAGGAAATTCTCCATGAATAAACCCTTGTTGATTTAATACTTTAAAGTTTAATGAGTCTATTTGATTAGTATCAGTATCTTTAACAACAAAACCTGCATCCACAAAACAATCGTAAATTGAAGAATGGTATCTCATATTAAAATCAGCACTATCGATGCTTAATATAACTCGGGCCATCTGTTCCATTGAGGTATTAGGAGCTTGATAAAAAAAATGCTCTAATAAAATACTATCTGTAGACAGCCTACCAATTTTATCATGAATACACATCAAGGCACTAGACCATATGTCACGATCTCCATCCTTAGAATTAACAAGATCAATAGGGTATAACCTATTTGAATTGATAGGAAAACCATCCCAGGTTTGATTACCATCCCAAGTAAATATTTTATTTGGTGTATTGTCATTGTATGTCCGGCTATATGCTTTTGAGAAGTAATCACAAGAGCCTTCCTCCATGGCCTGTCTTTCAGTACCAACTGTATTATTGGGTGATGCTAGTTCACTTAATGAATGAACAAACTCATGCACAACAACCTCACCATCTTCGGCATCATCTATTCCTCCTTCACCAAATTGAAGTGAGTGTTCAGATGGGGTATAACCAGAATTATCTAAACCACCAAATGCATGAACATCAACGACCAAGGTATCAGTTATTACGTCATACCCAAGATAATTAACATACTCTCCAATTGTATTTAAATGTTTGTAAACATTTAAATACTCAAAAACGCCAGATTCACGATCATCAGAAATACTATCATTAATAGCATAATAGAAGGTATCTAATGGTGCACTTAAATCATCAAAATACAAAAACTCAGATTCTAATAGAAAGGTATCCAAATAAAATTTAGCTGGGACTTTATACCATGACATTTCATTTTCAAGTGATGAATTAGACAAATCATTGTTATCCGAAAAATTACCTCCATAACTAACATTAGCTGAATTAATTGGATTAACAGAAAAAACCTTCACATATATACTTGTATCTTTCTTATCATATTTGATAAGATCTTTTTCAAATATTAACTGATTGGCTGAATCATAATATCTAATTGTAGGATAACCCCCATCATAAGATTGAATTGGTCTTACTTCAACAATATGACCATCAGTGAAAATAGCTTGATCAGAAAAATTAGTTGGTAAATAAGAATCGTCATCCACTAAATAATTTGTTACTGACACACTTTCATCGGCTCTTACATGAATTTTTAATCCTGAATGTAAAATTCTTGTACCTTTTATATATTGATCGTATGTATAATGTTTAGCATGTGGACTAAATATACGATGAGATTCTACCAAGAATGAACCTTCTGGTATGTTGGTTACTTGATCAATAATCTTACCAACGGTTGGCTTTTGTAAAAATGATTGACCAAAAACAAATGATGATAATACATAGAAACTAAAATATATTATAAAAAAAGTAATTCTTTCTTTTAGCATAAGGTTAATCATCTATCACTAAGGTATTTATTTTTATCAATTGCATTTTAACATCAGAAACCATACTTCGAGGAACAGATAATTCAAATTTATTGTCCAAATTTTTAACGAAAATAATTATACTATTATTGGATAAGAAATTATAAATATGATACTCAAACGCAGAATCAATTGAACATGTAATTAATTCTTTTTGCAATTTTTGAATAAATTTAGATTTTTCAATAGAAATTGCAGCTGCTTTTCCATAAGATTCAAAAAGACCTGTAATGCCTAATTTTTTACCTCCATAATATCTGATTACTACACAACCCACAAAAGATAAACCAGACGATAAAATAGCATTTAAAATTGGTCTACCTGCACTATTAACTGGTTCTCCATCATCATTAAAATGGCGAAAAGAACGATCAATATCCATAACACAAGCAGAACAAACGTGACTTGCATCAGAATATTTAACTTTATAGTTCTTTACTTTTTCATTATATTCTTGGCGACTGATTACAGGAAATAAAAAACCTATAAATTTACTTGAGTTTTTACTATACACACTAGAATAAATATCATTAATTCCTAAGTAGCTATCAGCTTGCATTAGATATTAAAATGATTGATAATATAGATACCACAATACCAATTTTATTAATTGATGATAAGTTTTCTCGAAAAATAATAACAGATAATAATGTACTCAAAAGAACAATACCAATATTATTTATTCCAAAAACAAAAGCACTCTTCAAACTAAAAGACTTAATAGCTGCAAGTAAAAAATAGATAGAGAAATAATTAGGTACCCCTAAAATAACTCCCGAAATCATATTACGAGTTGACCAATTACTAAAATTAAATCGTTCCTTAATGGTATAAAATGAAGTCCCAACTATAAAAGCTCCAAGAAAAATAGAATATGAAATAGTGTTGATTGAAACGTTATTACTATAGTTTAATTCGAGTAACTTCAAGGATGTATCAATTAAACCACTACCTGTAAATACAATTATTGGTAAATAAACATACTTTATTGGAACTACGGTCTGATTCTTCTTAGTTATAAGGTAGATGCTGAATAATGACATTAATATACCGAAGATAAATTGAATTGAAAATTTTTCAGAATTATATGCGTAAGCGAATAGAACAGGTATAACAACTGACATCTTTGCACTGACTGCATTTACACTAACACCATATTTTTCTGTAGTCAAAGCCATGCTGAAAAATATAGCAACAAAAAGACAACCTAATAAAAGACAAAATTTAAACCATTCAGAATTAATGGTACTTATAATGTCGTAATTACCTGATAGTAAAAATCCAATTACAAAGCATACTAAGTAATTGACCAGAATAGCTTGAATTTTGTCAATTTTGAATACTGCGAACCACTTGAAAACAAGGTTTATGAAAGTACTGAATACAATGCTTAATACTAAAAAAGTAATGGCCATTTTTATAATTTATTATAGAATGATATGTTATCATCGTAAACTTGTTTGACTACTAAAGGATTTCTATTGAAATTAGGTGCATTTCGGCCATTATTCCAATTTTTATTTGATTCAATAATTATTGCTTCATCCCATAATTCAGAATCTAAAAATGCTTGAATTACTTGAATTCCACCCTCAACCAAAACACTATAAATTCCTTTTTCAAACAAATTACTTAGGATTCCCTCTAAAGTAATTGGATTGGTCTGTACCAATTGATATTTTTCATACTCTTTATGAGTGGATTTGTTAAATACCAACGTCTTGCCAAAATTAAATGTCTGTTTTTCAAAATCAACAGATAAATCTGGAGACAAAATGACCTTAATGGGATTTTTACCCTCTGAAAACCTCACATCCAATAGAGGATCATCACTATTAATTGTATTAGCACCAACTAAAATTGCTTGGTGTGAGGCTCTTAAATGATGAACAAATGAATCATTTCTGATGTCACTTATTTTTGAACTCTCGAGACTGCCTGACATTCTAGCCATAAATTTATTTTTAGTTTGAGCCCATTTCAATGTTACATATGGGAGATTGTGTTTTTGAGCTTTAAAGAAATATTTATTTAAGAGTTCACACTTTTCCTTCAAAACACCAACTACAACTTTAATTCCCGCATCTATTAGGGCATCAACACCTGCCCCAGAAACGTTGGGATTAGGATCCAAACAACCTACCACAACACGTTTAGGTTTTAATTTGATCAACAAATCAGCACAAGGAGGAGTTTTACCATGATAAGAGCAGGGTTCTAAAGAAACATAAACATCACATGATTTGGGATCAATATCTGAAGGCAAAGAATTATATGCATTAACCTCAGCATGTGAGCCTCCATATTTTTGGTGATAACCTTCAGAAACTATTACTCCGTCTTTAACAAATAGACATCCAACCATAGGATTAGGAGCAACATATAATTTGCCTTTTTTAGCAATTTCAATGCATCTATCAATGTATATTTCATCTGAATTCACTCCTCAAAGTTAAAAATCTATTTTACAATGAAAATTAGTATCTATATTCAAAATATAGATCTAAATTGCATAATCATGAAACTTGGATTACTAAAGGCACTTTATATCGATGAATTAAAAAAAACATATCGATATTCAGAAGCTGAAAGTATATTTTACATCATCCTAGAATGGGTTGAAAAGAAAAATAAAACGCACGTTATTCTTGGACTTGAAACTATTTTAGTCAAAACATATCAAGACATTTTATTAGAGCTGAAATCAGGTAAACCCGTTCAATATATTACAAATGAAACTTTTTTTTATTCGATACATATTTACGTTGATGAAAATGTACTTATACCAAGACCTGAAACTGAAGAATTAGTCCATTGGATCATGAGAGAGCAAAAAATTACATCAAATATTCTCGATATTGGAACTGGGAGTGGCTGCATAGCACTGGCGTTAAAAAAGGGATTACCAAATAGTAAAATATATGGCTGTGACATTAGCAAAAAAGCCATAAAAATAGCAAAAAGGAATGCTGATCAAAATAATCTAGATGTAAACTTTTTTGAACTTAATATCTTAAATAATAGCATAGATCAATATGATATAATCGTAAGTAACCCTCCATATATTGCTCAAGAAGAAAAGAAAAATATGCATAATAATGTCTTGGATCACGAACCTCATCTTGCACTTTTTGTTGATGATTTAGACCCATTATTGTTTTATAAAAGAATAGCTAATCAAATTAAAAATACCAATACAACAGCTTACTTTGAAACCAGTGAATTTTATACAGAATCCCTTGATAAATGGCTTGTTGATAAGGGTTTTTTTATTGAATGGAAATTGGATTTTCATGGGAAAAAAAGATTCTTGAAAATAACCAATTAAGCATGTGAATAAAAATTGCTGTTTTATCCCCAAAACTGTAGGAATAATGTGAATATTTTAGGCGTTAATACTAACTATTACAGATATAAAGAACATAGATTGCATATAACTTAAACTAACAGATTAGAATGAATTCGGAAAATGAAAAGATAATACCTATCAATATTGAAGAAGAAATGAAAACTGCCTATATCGATTATTCGATGTCAGTAATCGTTTCAAGAGCTTTACCTGATGTAAGAGATGGTTTAAAACCAGTACACAGAAGAGTTTTATATGGAATGACTGAACTTGGCTTAGCAAGCAATCGTCCATATAAAAAATCTGCTAGAATAGTGGGAGAGGTACTTGGTAAGTACCATCCACATGGAGATTCTTCAGTTTATGACACAATGGTAAGGATGGCTCAAGATTGGAGTCTTAGATACCCAATGGTAGATGGCCAAGGTAATTTCGGTAGTATAGATGGCGATCCTCCAGCAGCAATGCGATATACAGAGGCAAGAATGCGAAAAATAGCAGAAGATATGCTTTCGGATATTGATAAGGATACTGTTGATTTTCGTCCAAATTTTGATGAAAGTTTATCAGAACCAACTGTTCTTCCTGCAAGAATCCCTAATCTCTTAGTTAATGGTGCTGCAGGTATTGCCGTTGGTATGGCCACAAATATGGCTCCGCACAATCTCACAGAAGTAATAGATGGAACAATTGCCTATATCGATGATAAAAACATCACGATTGAAGGACTAATGGAGCATGTTAAAGCTCCAGATTTTCCAACTGGAGGAACGATATATGGAACTGAAGGCGTAAAAAATGCATTCGAAACTGGTAGGGGTCGAATAGTAATGAGAGGTAAGGCTGAATTTGATGTTTCAAAAACAGGCAGAGAACAAATTGTGATTACAGAAGTGCCATACCAAGTAAGCCCCTCACAAATAATAATCAAAGCAGTTGACTTGGTTAATGACAAAGTAATTGATGGAATTAGTGAAGTAAGAGATGAGAGCGGAAGACAAGGTTTGAGAATTGTTTTTGACCTTAAACGTGATGCTATTCCTAATATAGTACTCAACAAACTATACAAATACACACCGCTTCAGACTAGCTTTAGTGTAAATAATATTGCTTTAGTAAAAGGTCGACCAGAAATGTTGAATCTTAAAGATATGATTCACCATTATGTTGATCACCGACACGAAGTTGTTGTTAGAAGAACTAAATATCTTTTAAAAGAAGCAGAAAAGAGAGCACATATATTAGAAGGGCTAATCATAGCATTAGATAATCTAGATGCCGTTATCAAGTTAATTAGAGCATCTAAAAATGCTGAAGAGGCTAGGAATGGTCTTATGAAAGAATTTGAATTATCACAAATTCAAGCAAAGGCTATTCTTGACATGCGTTTGCAAAAACTAACTGGTTTAGAAATTGAAAAAGTTCGTGCAGAATATGCCGAACTTATGGCAACCATTGCAGACCTCAAGGATATTTTATCTGATGAATCTAGAAGAATGCAAATCATCAAAGATGAGCTTTTAGAAATGAGAAACAAGTATGGCGACGAAAGAAGGACTGCAATTGAATTAGACGCTGGTGAAATAAATATTGAAGATTTAATTGCTAATGAAGAAATGGTTGTAACTATTTCCAGTATGGGATACATAAAAAGAACGCCATTAACTGAATATAAATCACAATCAAGGGGTGGGGTAGGCAACAAAGGCGTTAAACATAGAGACAAAGACTTTGTAGAGCATCTATTTGTAACTATGACTCACAATTATATATTACTTTTCACAGATCAAGGTAGATGTTTCTGGATGAAAGTATACGAGATTCCAGAAGGAAGTAAAGTTTCTCAAGGTCGAGCCATTCAAAACCTCATTAACATTCCTTCAGAGGATACTGTTAGAGCGTTTGTCGCTACAGGTAATCTGAAAGATGAAGAGTATGTGAATAATAATTATATCGTAATGTGTACTAAAAATGGTACAATTAAAAAGACCTCACTTGAACAATATTCTAGACCAAGAACCAACGGTATCAATGCCATAACTATTCGTGAAGGTGATCAATTATTAGAAGCAAAACTAACCAATGGAACTGCTGAAATATTGTTAGCTAAAAAGAGTGGTAAGGCAATTCGATTTAATGAATCAGGTGTTCGACCAATGGGAAGAACTGCAGCAGGAGTGAGGGGAGTAAGACTTGAAAATGAACAAGATGAAGTAATTGGAATGGTTTGTGTTAATGATAACGATGATACCGATACATCGATCATGGTAGTGTCCGAGAAAGGCTATGGAAAAAGAACAGATATTGGTGATTACCGAATAACAGGTCGAGGTGGTAAGGGTGTGAAAACACTTAGCGTTACAGAAAAAACCGGTAGCTTAATTGCTATCAAAGATGTAACCGATGAAAATGATTTAATGATTATTACTAGAAATGGTATAGCCATTAGAATGAAAATGGAAGATGTAAGAGTAATGGGAAGAGCAACACAGGGAGTTAGGCTAATAAAAATTAGAGAAAATGATAATATAGCTTCTGTTGCAAAGGTTCCCAAAGTAGAGGAAGAGGATGAAGACAGTATTGAAATTAGTTCTGATGATTCAGAAAACAATACTGAAGAGCAAACAAATACAAAATCTGAATAGAAAATAATTATAAAATGACAAAAATTAGAACGAATATTTTACTGATTACATTCCTTTTGCTGGGACTATCGACTAAAGCTCAAAAGTTCTCTGTAGAGTCCATGAAAATGGAATTAGAAGACATGACCAAGCCTGATTCAGACAGAGATTATGACAATCTTCTTAAATGGGCAGAACAAACAAAAGTAAATCCAAAAACCGCAAACTCACCAAAGATGTGGTATTATAGAGGTTTAACTTTTTTAAAGGTTTCAACATTAAATAATGATTTAAGTGCAAAATATCCAGATGCAATTTTAACTGCATTAGAGGCCTTTCAAAATGCAATTGCAACAGATGTTAAAAATAAGGTTACAAGAGAATCTGAAGCTAATTTACTGAACGTAGCTATAGGCTTGTACAATAGGGCTTATGGATCGTATCAATCTGAGAAATATGGTGATGCATACAAAGAGTTCGAACTAGCTGTCCCTTTGATGAAATATGACACAGACGGGCTACTAAAAAGAAATAATCTTTCAAAACAAGTATTACAACAAATGATGGGATATTCAGCAATGAATTATGGAAATGACGAAAATGCAAAAAAGGTTTTTCAAAAACTTATTGATGGAGGGACAGCTGAAAGCAATATTTATGCAAGTCTTGCAAGAATTCATCTCAATGGAGGTGATACAACAG
>CAJWLP010000038.1 GCA_913043145.1 uncultured Bacteroidota bacterium | reverse complement strand
TGATTAGTTGGAAAAGTGACCGCCATGTAATCTTGACCAGAACCACTTCCATAACCAACCATAAAAATCGAATAGTTATTTTGAAATGCATCTAGCGAAAGTGACCCTAAAAAATGTGAGTTTGATGAAGTAAATCTAATGACAGGTAAATTATTTAGTATTCCTTTTCTGAAAATTGGTCTTCTAGCAGAAGTGGTTTGTTGTATATGTTTATTGAGGCCACTCTTATCATTCCATTGGTATACTCCATCACCTGATTCTGCTGTATCAGTTCCTGCATTTTCATACACCCCAGCATCTGCTTTTAACCAAAATGATAATAATGAACTTCCATTTGTTTGTTCAACTCCTCCTGAACCTGTTTGAGAAAATAAAACAGAAGGAAATAAAATGAATAAACTTAATATAATTAAACTACGCAAAAGACTGAAAATGATTAATATCAAATCTATTATAAAATCATTATTTAAAGATGTTAAGAAATAACATTTTTAAAAAGACACTTAATTTTAACCATATTAAGTTGTTAATTAATTAACATTGCAACGCAAAAAACTAATAAAATCATGTCTAATAATTTACTAAAAGGTAAAAAAGGGATCATTTCTGGAGCATTGGATAGTAATTCAATAGCCTGGAAAGTTGCCGAAAAATGTGTTGAACAGGGAGCTGAAATTATACTAACCAATGCACCAATAGCCATGCGCATGGGAGCTATCAACGAACTTTCAGATAAGCTTAATTCACCAATTATTCCTTGCGATGTTACAGATAATGATCAAGTCATAGCGTTGGTTGAAAAATCTAAAGAGCATTTTGGCGGTAAATTTGATTTCCTTTTGCATTCGATCGGTATGAGTTTGAATGTAAGAAAAGGAAGAGATTATACTAATCTTAAATATGATTGGACTCACAAAACCTATGATATATCAGCCCTATCATTCCACAAAATGATTCAAGCTTGCTATCAAGCAGACGCAATTAATGATTGGGGATCCATTCTTGGCTTAACTTATATAGCTGCACAACGAGTTTTTCCAGATTACAGTGAGATGGCTGAAAGTAAAGCATTGTTAGAAAGTATTGCACGAAACTTTGGATACCACTATGGCAAAAAATCAAAAGTTAGAATTAACACAATATCCCAATCACCTACATTGACTACTGCTGGTAGTGGTGTGAAAGGGTTTGATGACTTTATGAGTTTTGCGTCTAAGATGTCACCATTAGGTAACGCAGATGCAGATACCTGTGCTGATTACTGCATATCTCTATTTTCTGACCTTACAAGAATGGTAACTATGCAGAATCTATTTCATGATGGTGGATTCAGTTTCACTGGTGTTAGCAATGATGTATTAAGTTAATTAAAACTTAACCCCCATTTCATTGAGAACTTCATCGGCTTCACCAAAGTACTTCATGACATATAATACGTATCGAATATCTACCCCAATAGACCTGCTGTAACTTTCATTCCATGCGTAATCATTAATAGTGGCTGTGTAGGCTCTATCAAAATTTACTCCAACTAGTCTACCTTTACTATCCATAATTGGACTTCCACTATTCCCCCCAGTAGTGTCCATATTGTATAGTAATCCAACTACAACACTACCACTAGAATTATTCTTAAGTATATCTGCAGGTTCAATAGTTTTCATTTTTTTAATAAACTCAGACTGTAAGAAATAATCTGGATTAGTAGTTCCTTCAGTTTTTTCTATTATTCCTCCAACTGTAGTATATGGACTGGCCTTTACAGCATCTTCTGGTTCATAACCTCTTACATAACCATATGTAAACCTTAGTGTACCATTAGCATCGGGAATAAAACTTCCTCCTCTTATTTCCATATCAATATCGTTAAATCGAGGAATGATCTCATCAATTTCAGCATTAATCTGAATCATTTCTTTTTGCATATCTCTAAATACCCGATTCACTTTTGATGCAAATACTATGAGTTCATCATTAGTTTTCAGGTATTTTTCCATATCAGATTCCATCAAATTATTATTTTTTTGGACCTTCCTCAATTTTGAACTCTCCCATAACATATTAGCAAATTTGTAGGCTGAATTCCTTGAGGTACTGTAACCCGAGTAAAATTTATGATTGAACAAAAATTTTATTTCGGATAGGTGACTAAATGATAATTGGTAAAGTAACTCAGAAAAAAGTTTCTTTTCAAGTGATAGTCTAGGTTCAATTCCTCTATATAAAGATAACTGTTTTAAAATTTTTGAAGAATTTTCATTCAAATATTCTCCTCGTGCAGCCTTTGTAAGATTTTTAATATTTTCTTTATTAATCTGCGTAAAGGCTGCACCACTGAATATTCCATTTCTATATAGTTGATTCAAATAAATGAAATCTCTAGCCAAAGCAAATTTTCGGGCGTACAAATCCTCGTTCTTTTTAAATAATGATTGATATTCATTAAATGATTTATTTTCAGCAGCATATTCAGCCAACTTTTTTTGATTATCATACTTCTGAGCAATTACGTCTGTACGCTGAAGCCCCTGCATCTTTCCTTTAAAATTCTTGGAAGTATTATTTAAACTAGCCAATCTACCACTATACTTTAATTTCATATCAACATCATCACCTGCAAATGACTTAATTGCTTCAATTTGAAAATCAAACCAATCAGCAATAATGGGCAAAACATAATTGTTTTGATAGTCTAAAAACTGAGCAGTTTGATTTCTGTATGTACGCCCCGGATAACCTAAAATAAAAGTAAAGTCTCCTTCAGTAGTACCCGAAGAATTCACCTCAAGGTGTTTTTCAGGAACATATGGTAGTCCATTTTCATAAGCCCGAACAATTGAAAAATCACCGTTGTGTCTGGGCCATTCCCAATTGTCAGTTTCACCACCAAACTTTCCGATATTTTTTGGTGGAACATAAACCAACCTTACATCATCTAGGGTCTTATAACGAAATAGCGTATAGGACTTACCTACAAGCATTTCTGATATTTCAGATGTAAGATGAGGGTTAGCCTTTTGTTCTCGTTCGATAATTGATTTTCTATTATTTGATATAATTTCTTGCTTCTTGAGTGCGGGTGTATTGATTTCAACACCCGTTAAAACCTCCTCCGAAACATCCAAATATGACATGGTTATCTTACAAGGCAGAGAGGTTTTAATTTCATCTGTTTTATTTGGAGCATAGAATCCATTCTCTAAATAATTATTTTTTGATGAGCTAACTGAAGCCACAGAGCTAAATACACAATGATGATTTGTAATAATAAGTCCTGAATCAGAGATAAAAGAACCTGTACAACCGCCGAGCCTAACTAAAGCATTCACTAATGCAGGTTGTGTCTCATTATAGATATCGCTAGTAGAAATCTCTAAACCAGCAGTTTTTAAATCAAGAGAATTTAATTGACTCATTGGGAACATTCCCTCATCTAACGAGTCAGATTTAAATGAAAATAAAAAAATTGCTAATAAGGATACAATTAATATTCTATTCATGTTTAGTTTTTTTTGGGTTAATTAATCAAAATAAGATGCATTGATGAAATTGGTTAACATGTCATTATTACTTGAGTGAATATCTTTAACTTTACCACTCCACTCATTCATTCCTTGATAAATAAAAATGACATCATCGCCAATATCGAAAACAGTTTTCATATCATGGGTATTAATGATGGTTGTAATATTAAACTCTTCTGTAATGCTTTTAAGCAATTCATCAATCACACGAGAAGTAACTGGATCTAAACCTGAATTCGGTTCATCGCAAAAAAGATATTTAATATCAAGTGCAATAGCTCTAGCTATTCCAACACGTTTTTTCATACCACCACTTATTTCAGCTGGAAACTTATTATTGATGCCTTCCATTTCAACTTGTTCGAGACAAAAATCTACTCGATCTTTTCGTTCAGCTGGAGTCATTGATGTAAACATCTTTAATGTAAATTCTACATTCTGTTCTACAGTGAGCGAATCAAACAAGGCAGTACCTTGGAAAAGCATTCCAATTTCTTTTCTTATCTGACGTAATTGTGAATAATCTAAGTTGGTAAAATCCCTGTCATCATACATCACATTTCCTGAACTCGGTTTTAATAAACCAACCATGCATTTCATCATAACACTTTTACCATGACCACTACTACCAATAACCAGGTTTACTTTGCCTGTCTCAAATTTTGTAGAGATATTTTTAAGCACCTCAACTCCGTCGAAAGATTTGGAAACGTTGATTAATTCTATCATAATAGTATCTGAGCTAAAAGATAGTCTGAAAATAAAATAGCAACAGCACTATAAACTACTGCTTTGGTACTACTAGCTCCAACTTCTAATGCCCCACCATTGGTTGTGTAACCTTGAAATGCTGAAACAGAAGTAATGATAAATGCATAAGTAAATGCTTTAATCAATGAAAACAAAAGATTGAATGGCATAAAAGACTCACGAGCTCCTTGAAAATATTCCTCATAAGTTAGTATACCCGATGCTTCACCTGCAATTACACCACCAAGATTACTCAAAAATATAGAAATGATAACTAACATGGGAATCATAATTAGTCCTGCAACAATCTTCGGTAAAGCAAGGTATCCACTAGAATTAATACCCATTACTTCCAAAGCATCTATCTGCTCACTCACCCTCATCGTACCAATTTCGGATGCGATATGAGACCCAACCTTGCCTGCTAAAACAAGGCAAGTTATTGTTGGTGCCAACTCAAGCATTGAAGAATCACAGACTATTGAACCAATAACAGGTTTAGCAATTAAAGGAGAAATTAATTGATAAGCGATTTGAAGCGTAGTAACTGCACCTTGGAAAATGGCAATTATTACAACAATAGACAATGAACCAACTCCTATGTTATTCATCTCTGTAATTGTTCTATCAATATAAACAGACAATTTTTCTGGCTTTGAAAACATGCCCTTCAAAAAAAGTATGTATTTACCAAAATGATAAAAGAATGTCATATTGGGTGTAAAGATACATACATCTAAATTTTATACGAATGAAATAGTCCACAGCTTTTAAAAAACTTTCAAATACAGAATAAAACAAAATCAATTGTACATACATTTGTCAAATAGAATTTATCCCATGAGAGTAGCAGTAGTAAGTGGAGGCACAAAGGGTATTGGTAAAGCAATATGCCTAATTTTACTTGAGAATAATTGTAAAGTATACACATCAGCACGGACAATTGATCCCAATTTTTCTCATAAAAACCTAATTCAATTCCCCTCAGACCTGTCTACAAAACAAGGTATAACAGGTTTTTCTGAATTTGTCCTTTACAAAGAAAAAGTCGTCGATATATTGGTTAATAATGTAGGTGTATTTATTCCTGGTAAATTAATGGATGAAGATGACGGTTCGTTCGAAAAACAAATCAATACCAATTTGTCCTCGTGTTATCACTTGACCCGCAAAACCATTCATGCAATAAAACAATCAACAAAACCCTATATATTTAACATTTGCTCAACTGCTAGCATTACACCTTACCAAAATGGTGGTTCATATTGTATCAGTAAATATGCTCAAATGGGTTTTACAAAGGTGTTAAGAGAGGAATTAAAAGAAGATAAAATTAAAGTTAGTGCAGTACTACCAGGTGCAACATTAACCAATTCATGGGCTGGAACCGAACTACCAAAAGATCGTTTTAGTGAACCTGAATCGATTGCAAAACTTATTTGGACAGCTTATGAATTAGCCGATACAACCGTAATGGAAGAGATTATTCTACGTCCCATGACAGGTGATATCTAAAATTATCCTTAAATTGAATCAAAAACAATTCTCAAATGACATTTTAATGATAAGTAATTATAGAATTTAACGTAATTTTGAAGTATACTTATTTTTGAACCATTAAAATGAAAAAAATTCTACTCAAATCAGCATTACTTGCAATAGTGTTTTCTTTGTCACTATTTAAGCTAAATGCTCAGACAAACCAAGCTGTCAATTTTGAATCACAACCTTCTAAACTTGGAAAAGCATATCCAGTACCTGAAGATTTATCTTCGATTAAAAATTTTGCTAATTTCAAGGCCAAAAGACAAGAATCTTTATGGTTCGACTATATCGATGATGCACGTGTTTTTGGTGAAACTTACACGTACTATACCGGTATGTATATGATGCCAGACTCATTAGCCACTATTCCATTTGACGATGGGCCTTCGCATGTAAGTGTCCACGGAGGTGGAATGATGTTTGATCCTGCAAGTTTATTCTGGGAGGTTAATTCGAATACCTTAGAGTATTCAAGGCACTTAAGATACACAATAGACTCCGTTAGTATTCCATTCAAATATCATAATTTTGGATCTACAACCGACTCATTAATAATTTCATATACTGCTGGTGATCGCACGGGTGGTGTTCGATGGAATTCAGGTGGCACATCTTCAACAGTTAGCTATGCTCCTGCAACAAATAGTGTTATTAACCCAAATAAAACTGCAGTTATTAGACTTGATAGTACTGACAATACAGAAGGTTTTTTCAGAACTGCATTTGCTTCATTCATTGCTGGAAGCCTTGATCTAGCTGTAAATGTTGATGTCACGCCTGGTAATAACGATCCTGAAAGAGGAAACTTATTTGGTGTAACTGTTCAGTTCATGCCAGAAATAGGTGCATCAACACTTGGTCAATCACTTACAAGCGATGACTCTTCTAATTTAGATCCATCAAATCTTTCTATGTTCAGTATGTTGAACATGCAAGGAACTGGTGGAATAACTGTTTCTGACGAATCTCAAAATCATGGATTGATTCTTTTTAGTAGTCAGCGATACTCTGATAATGAAAGTTGGTTCTTCTTACCCTATGCTCCTCCAGGATCTAACAAACTTTTTAACTACGTACTTTTTAAAGTATCTGGACAAAATGTAGGTATCAACGATATTAACGACAACGTATCATTTGCATTGAAACCAAATCCAGCAAAACAAAGCGAAGTACTATTTGCTGATTTCAAAATCATCAAACCTAGTAATGTAAATATAAGCATTACTGACTTACAAGGTAAGGTTGTAAAAAATGTAACCAATCAATATTATATTCCTGGACAACATAACATTGATGTTTCAATCAACGATCTAAATACAGGAATGTATTTATACAATATATCAACTGAATTTGGTTCTGCAACCAAAAAATTCATTATTAACTAATTATTAGTACAAAAACATATAAAAAAAACCTCACCTAAATGGTGAGGTTTTTTTTATGATTAATCATAAAATATTGTTATTAAAAAATACTCGGTGAAGGCGAAAAGATTAAATCTTCCACTGAAGGGCTAACATTCGTTATTTGATTTTTGAAATCATTAAATGTATCTTTGGTTTCCTTAGATAAGACTTCTTGAATTTTTTGAACAAAGTCATCTGAAATTACAATAGGTGTATGCTCATATACCAAACATCCATTTTCAACTATACCATTCACTGCATATTCATCACAAAGCCGAACTTCTTTACCCGTCATTGAACAACGGTCAACCCAGCTATCAATCGAATATTTTTCTGTACGATGCAAATAATCAATTTTACGAAGTAAATTTTCACTGTGTGCTTCATACAGCTCAGTAATCGATATTTTACTTTCTTCACTGATTTCATCAGACATCGATGTCGCACATAATTCACAAATGGCATATTCATATACTATTTCCGATTTATTTAAGACTATATTTTGTTTAAAAACCTTTTCAATAAAATACCTTGATGAATCATTAAAAAACTTATTACATATTGAACACTGACTAAATGGAGTATTCGTATCATATGAATAAAAAAAAGACGGAATTGAGGAACTTATTTTTTTTCTTATCATGATAAATTATCAAGTGTAAAAGTATTACATTTGCACAAATTTTTAGCAATGGGAGTAACACGATTAGAAAGAAAAGGTAGAAAAAATAAAACTGTAGCTAAGGTTAGAGTTGCAACTATCAAACGATTAAGAAGTAAATCTACTGTAGAATCTCCTAACAAGGAAGAATCTGGTGTGGTAGTAGGTGGGGTGATGGAAGTATTGTCATCAATGAATACTAAACCTAATGAAGCAAAGAAAGCTACTCCTAAAAAGGAAGTTGTTAAAGAAGATGTTCAAGAAATAGAAACAGAGGAGTAATTATTTACTCTAATCTATATATCTATATAAAAAAGTCTCTCACGTTTTTGAGGGACTTTTTTTATTTAATCAAATGTACAATTCCGCTAGATGACTGCAGTTGAGGTATACCGTTTAATACTCCCTTCCAATTTGAATTCCAAAAATATACTCCATCTTGACATTTCTTATTTTGGTAACTACCATCCCAAAATTTATTTATATCTGTCGTTTCAAAAATTAGCTCCCCCCAACGGCTATATACTCTTAATTTAAACTCAAAAAGTTTTGGACAATCCGGTGTTGGTCTAAAATAATCATTCAGATTATCATTGTTAGGAGTAAATGCGGTGGGATAAATCATATCACAATAACAATCGATTAGACTTACTTCAAATGACACACTATCTTCTCCACATATATTCGTCATCCTAACATCAACCCTGCCATCAATATTTTCTAAGATATAGGACTCTCCTATTGCTTGATTATTCCATATCACTTGACCATTTGCATTAGGTATAGTTAACTCAATTCTCTCCATCTTACATAAAAGAATATCATCTATATTTTTCAACAATGGGTCCTCCAACTCATTTACTATAATTGTATCTGATTCATAGCACATGTTTTCTTTACTAATTTCAAGAATATAAGTTCCCGATTCTACTATATCAATTCTCCCTTGATTACTACCATTACTCCAACTAAAATCAACTGAATCAAGCGAGTTAGGTCCAATAGTAAGCGTGTCTCCAACACAAAGCAATGTATCATTTCCAAGAGAAAAATCTTCCAAGACAATTTCACGAATTGAATAATCTTGTGTCACCGAATCACAAACATTCTTAGCTACTACAAGAATGTCACCCGAATTACTGAAATGACGAGTTAAACTTGATAATCCATCTTTCCAATAAAAAACCGCATCAATTGGGGTAACTTCAAGACTCAAAAGAGTAGAATCGCCTTCACAAAATATACTATCACCCGAAATATTAATAACTGGATTCACACTTGTAGCAATATTAAAAGTATCATCATCATAGCATACACCTTGCCATGCTCTTAATGAATATTCTCCCTCTGTAAGCCAAGTTATTTTTTTACTTCGAGAACCACTATTCCAATGAACGGAATCATAATTTGAGGATAAATCAAATGAATAACCTAGTCCATTACATAGTAATGTGTCTTTTGCAGCATCTAAAGTAAACGGTTCATCTATGTTCACATGGAGCGTATCCTTAAAAATATTATCACACAAATCTTTATATTCTACATAATAAGTTATGGGCTCAGTAGAGGAACATGAAGGTGTTCGAATTGAATTGTCATTTAAAAACAAATTTGGCGTCCAGGTATATTCATCATTTTTACTCTCACGAGCATTTAATAAAATTGATTCACCTTTACATAATGTCATAGTATCTTCCACCAATATATCATCACGTAAACAAACAGTTTGACGATTATTTAAGCCACCAGTTGAAGATGTAAATCCCCAATAGACCAAATTATCTCCATTGAAAATATTATTTTTAATATCATAGAAGATTTGTTGTCGAAGGTTACAATCAAACCAAACTTGTAGCTCTTTAGTATTTTCGATCCAAACAATTCTAACAAGATGATCCAACCCATCCTCAATATTAACTGCACCAGGAAGTGCAGGCACGGGTGGACTTATACTATTTGAACTATTATGATCTACACTCCCATTTTTCAATATAGCTATATGATCACTAACTAAATCTCCTTTGTCTTGATTATTAAAATCATCAAACTCAACACCAAAACTTGGAGAAAAACCTTCAAATCCAAGTCCTCCACCAGCTTCACCAATTGCCTTATTACCGACATCTTGCATTACAAACACTATTCCGTCAGCTCCAGAATCATCTTTACCTCCAAAATTTAAATAAAACTCCAAATCAAAATCCTTGGATAAATCAATAGGGTCAGCATACCAAACAGATCCTAACTGCCAATCAATGGATCCTGTTAACTGATAACACTCGCCTCCCAATGCTCTTGCGTTACCATTAGCAAAATATGATTGACCATAAGCGAAATTTGATAAAAAAATCATCAATAAACTTATAACGAATAATTCTATTTTTATTATTACTGACAAGCTTACAACAAATATAATACTATAGTTATAGTATTAAAAACTATAAGGGTATTAGGAAATTTAGGAAGTGAGTTCTTTAATATCAGATTTTATTTTTTTAACCAAACTGTCTGCTACGCTTTGGGTATTTCCTTCGGCATATATTCTGATTATTGGTTCAGTATTGGACTTACGAAGATGTACCCACTCGGTGTCAAACTCAATTTTAACACCATCTACCGTGTTAATGGGTTGATTTTTATACTTTTCCTTTAAACGATCTAAAATAAGATCAACATCAATTTCAGGAGTTAATTGAATCTTATTTTTACTAATAATATAATTTGGATAAGAAGCTTTTAGGTGACTAATAGGCCTATTTTCTTTAGCTAAATGAGTCAAAAACAAAGCAATTCCAACAAGAGCGTCCCTGCCGTAATGTAATTCTGGTAATATAATACCACCATTACCCTCACCACCAATGACTGCATTAGTCTCCTTCATCATTTTAACAACATTGACCTCTCCTACAGCACTTGCATAATACTTTCCGCCATGTTTTTCTGTAACATCTCTTAATGCACGAGTGCTTGATAGATTAGAAACTGAATTTCCTTTCATATGACTCAATACATAGTCTGCAACGGCTACCAAGGTATATTCTTCTCCAAATACATCACCATTTTCGTTAACAAAGGCTAAACGATCTACATCTGGGTCAATAATTATACCTAAGTCAGCATTATTCCTTAAAACTTCTGCAGATAAATCTGTTAAATGTTCAGGTAAAGGTTCAGGATTATGTGGGAACTTCCCAGTAGGATCACAATAAATCTCGATCACATTGGCTACTCCCAACTTTTTCAGCAATTGGGGCACTGCTATTCCTCCTGTAGAATTTACTGCATCAACTACTACGGTAAAATTTTTCTTTCGTATAACAGTGGTATCAACTAAAGATAATTTAAGTATTTCATCAATATGCCAATCGATATATCCACTTTTTAGGTGATAACTTCCTAATGAATCAACATCATTATAATCAAAATCAGTATTTTGCACCCTTTGAATTATTTCTCTACCAATTTCTTCTGAAATAAATTCACCCTTACTATTCAATAATTTCAAGGCATTCCATTGCTTAGGATTGTGGCTTGCTGTAAGGATTATGCCACCAGCTGCACTTTCATTAACAACTGCCATCTCAACTGTCGGTGTAGTACTTAAGTCTAAGTCTACAACATCAATTCCTTTACTGATTAGTGTGCCACAAACTAATTGGTTTACCATAAATCCAGAAATACGTGCATCCCTTCCAACCACAACTTTTTTATTTTCAGTTGTAATAATGGAGTCTGCATAGGCTGTTGTGTACTTTACTATATCGATTGGAGTTAAGGCATTATCCTCAATACCTCCAATAGTTCCTCGTATACCAGATATTGATTTTATTAACGTCATACGTTTAATTAGCACAAATAAACAACCTTTGTGTGTCTAGTTTTATACAATCTTAATAACATGTTTTTATGTGAATGTGGATTAGATTTATTGATGAACTTTATCAATTTATGATTAGTGATAGCTTTTGTTTATATCCCGTGAATAACCCTAGCGTAAAATAAGCGTTTAAAAAACTATACATTTGTGTTGGCAAAACGGCTTATCGCGGATGCTTTTTACATCTGAGGAAAGTCCGGGCAACATAGAGTAATGCACCTTTGGAAACAAAGGGTGTCTTAGTTGAGAAACTAGGATAACAGCAAGTGTAACAGAAAATGACCGTTTGCTTTAGCAAATAAGGGTGAAAAAGTGAGGTAAGAGCTCACACGCTTGGATAGTAATATTCATTGGGTACAAACCTTGCATGTTGTAAAACCAAGTAAACTACAGACTTAGGGCTACTCGTCCTAGCGTCAGTTATCTGATCGCTGTAGAGGGTAGGTTGCATAGATAAATGATAAGCTCATTCACTTAGGTGAAGAGACAGAACCCGGCTTATAGTTTTGCCACTTTTAAATTATAAAATAAGACTTAAAACCACATGGCACGAATACTAATCGTAGATGACGAACAAAGCATTAGAGAAACACTTCGAGAAATATTGGAGTATGAAGGATATGAAATTGAAGAAGCAAAAGACGGTGAAAAGGCAATTGCACTGATTAAGAAATTTAATTACGATGCTGTTTTATCAGATATTAAAATGCCAAAGCTTGATGGTATTGAAGTACTTGAAAAAGCTAAATCAATAGCTCCTGAACTTCCATTTATCATGATATCTGGACATGGTACTATGGAAACTGCCATTGAAGCAACTAAAAAAGGAGCTTTTGATTTCATCAATAAACCACCTGACCTCAACAAACTATTAATCACAGTTAGAAATGCAGTAGATAAAAACAACTTGGTTATCGAAACTAAGGTCCTGAAACGTCAAATCACTAAGACACGTGAAATACTCGGAGATTC
>CAJWLP010000037.1 GCA_913043145.1 uncultured Bacteroidota bacterium | reverse complement strand
TCTTCTTCGTCATCTTCCTCAATTTCCTCAGTCAATCCTTTTATTAGTTCATCTGCTTCTTGAAGAAGCTTTGCACTTGGATCAGTGATTATTTTTTTAGGGTCAACAAATTGTTTTGGAGCTACACCAACTGATTTAAATAGTGATGGGTAAGAAGTATTAGAATCGGATTTTAGCAATTTTATAATTTCAGCTCTAAGTTGCCAATTCCCAGCCTCTGGATCATAATTATATAGGAATTTTTGATGTGGGTCGTCAATAAATTTTCCAAGTTCACTTGCTCCAGCTGATTTAGCATTTGGCTTAGCAATAGTTGAAAACTCTTCATTTCCTCTCCATGAGTCATTAGCCCTGTAAAATGAGGCCGGTTTTTTATTGTCAAACTTGATGGTTTCTTGAATAAAATTATGAAAATCTTTAAACGTATTTTTAGAACTCACATCAATTATGCGTTCTACATCATCAACATCTTCAAATGTCACTTTAAATCTAAAAATTAAATTACTCATTGGATTTGCAAACCTAATTTTTTTCCTTGCTCTATCACAAAATTAAAAGCGTCATTATAATTATTGGGAATCACTCCATCTAATATCGCATCTTTTAAGGCTGTTTTTATCATGCCAATTTCTTTGCCTGGTTTTATATTAAACAATTTCATTATCTCGTCACCTTTGATAGGAGGTTGCCAGTTGCGAATTCGATCACGTTCTTCAACAAGGGCAATATTACGTTCAACATTTTTAAGATTTTTTTGAAAACGCTGTTCTTTTAATTTATTTTTTGTTGTGATATCACTTTTACATAAAATCATTAGATCATCGAGATGTTCACCTGCATCAAATATTAGTCTTCTAATTGCAGAGTCAGTAATATCTTCCTTTGATAATGCTATGGGTCTTAAATGAAGTTGAACCAAAGCTCGAACTTTTTTCATAGGAGCACCAAGGGGGAGTTTGAGTTTAGAAAAAATAGGTTTGACCATTCGAGAACCTTTATCCTCATGTCCATGAAATGTCCAACCTTCACCTTTTACAAATCGCTTAGTTGGTGGTTTTGCAATGTCATGGAGTATTGCGGCCCATCGAACCCACAGATCATCCGTTCTTTGACAGGTTTGATCCAAAACTTGTAGTGTATGATAAAAGTTGTCTTTGTGTCCTTTTCCTTCTTTTACTTCGACTCCTTGTAATTTGACCATTTCTGGGAAGAATTCATGCAATAATTTACTGTCAAAAAGGTATTTGAATCCAATGCTTGGTTTGGTGCTTAAAATTATTTTATTCAATTCTTCAGTAATTCGTTCTTGTGAAATTATTGACAAACTTTTTACTTCAGTACTAAGTGATTTTTTTGTTAAGGGTTCAATTTCAAAATCAAGTTGAGTAGCAAATCGTATAGCTCTCATCATCCGAAGTGGATCATCTTGAAATGTGATTGTTGGGTTTAGTGGAGTTCGAATAATTTTATTTTCTAAATCCATCAAACCATTGAATGTATCTATTAAACTGCCAAAATCATTTTTTTGAAGACTAATAGCTAATGTGTTAATAGTGAAGTCTCTACGATGGATGTCATCTTTAAACGTGCCGTCCTCTACTTTTGGTTTCCGACTTTTTCTGTCGTATGATTCTTTTCGGGCACCAACAAATTCAAATTCCCAGTCATTGGTTTTAATCTGTGCTGTACCAAAATTTTTAAAAATGCTTAATGATGAATTTTTTAATCTTTCTTTGACGGCTTGAGCCAACTTGATGCCGCTTCCTACTGTGACAAAATCAACATCTTTTGATTTTCTGTTTAAATATAAATCTCTAACATATCCACCAATGACATAGGTTTTAAAACCAAGTATTTCAGACTCCTCTGAAACAATTTTAAATATGGGGTGGATTAAACCGCTCTGAATCACTTTGCGAATGTAATACTCGGTGTAATAATTTGGATGTTTCTTTTGGATTAAATATCCATGTTATTCAATATTATAAACCGAATACCTGAGTATTATATTTGTTGGATATGAAAGTTAGTTTTCTTGGAACAGGTACTTCTCAAGGGGTGCCTATTATAGCCTGCAGTTGTGATGTTTGTAAATCGAATGATCCAAGAGACAAACGACTTAGAAGTAGTGTTTTAATTGAAGTAGATGGATTTCAAATAGTTATTGATACAGGACCTGATTTTAGACAACAAATGCTTCGTGAAGTGGTAGAAAAATTAGACGCTGTAATTTTTACTCACGAGCACAAGGATCATATCGCAGGATTTGATGATATAAGGGGTTTTAATTGGCGAGATAAAAAACCGATGGAAGTATACGGGAATCTACAAGTAGAAAAAGCACTTAAGCGAGATTTTCATTATGCTTTTGGAGAAAATAAATACCCTGGCGTACCAAACTTGAAATTACACACCATTGAAAATAAACCTTTTCGTGTTGGGCCTTTAGAAATAACTCCAATTGAAGTCATGCACTATAAAATGCCTGTTTTTGGTTTTAGAATTGGTGATTTTACATACATAACAGATGCTAATTATATCAACGATTTAGAGAAAGAAAAAATTAAAGGAAGCCGTGTATTAGTATTGAATGCTCTGAAAAAATCGGAACATATTTCCCATTTTTCTTTAAATCAAGCCATAGAATTAGCTGCAGAATTAAATGTTGAAAAAACATATTTTACACACATCAGTCATCAAATGGGGTTTCATTCAGAGATTTCAAAGGACCTACCTTCAGGTGTCGAACTTGCTTATGACGAACTTCAGATTTTTATAGATGCTAAATAATATTTACCTCGGTTTCTAGTTTTATCTGGTAGGTTTCCCAAACACTCTTTTTGATATCTTCGGATAATTGCTGAACTTCATAGCCCATTGCATTTCCGTAGTTGACTAAAACAAGAGCCTGTTTATTATGTGCACCCGTGTTTCCAACGCGTTTTCCCTTCCAGCCTAGGCTTTCTATCAACCATCCCGCTGGAACTTTTACTTCTTCATCGTTCACAGGGTAGCTTTTAATCTCTGGAAATTTTAGTAATAAATTTTTATAATGTGATGCTGAGATGACTGGATTTTTAAAAAAACTACCAGAATTTCCAAGTTCTGCTGGATTGGGGAGCTTATTTTTTCGAATAGCAATTACAGCATTACTAACATCTTGAATGGTTGGTGTTTTTATTTGATTGAGGTATAACCAGTTTTCTATATCACCATAACTTGTATTGATTTGATGATCTTTTTTAGTCAGTCGTATTCCAATATCTGCAATGAAATATTTACCTTTAGCTGATTTTTTGAAGATGCTGTCTCTGTAGCCAAATTCACAGGCTTTATTGGTGAACCTTTCAATTTTTTTGGTATTTAAATTTACAGCATTTACATAGGTTAAAACATCTTTTATTTCTCTTCCATATGCACCTATATTTTGCATTGGTGCTGCTCCAACAGACCCCGGGATAAGACTCATATTTTCAATACCACCGTATCCTTTTTGGATACAATACATTACAAATTTATGCCAATCTTCTCCTGAGGCAACGGCTAATTCAATGTGAAATTCATCTTCATTAACAGTACAAATCCCCTTGGTTTTATTGATAATGACTTGTTTGTCAATATCCTTGGTTAGTAGAATATTACTACCGCCACCAATAATCAAACAATCTTTCAAATTTGAAATTTTATCGAGCTGGTTTAATTCTCTAAGATAGATAATTTCTCTAGCAGCTACGTCTATACCAAATGTGTTAAATTTTTTCAGGGATAAATTCTCCTTAGGAATGCTCATCTATGCAATAGTATTGCGTGATTTTGAATTTTTTAAGTATTTTTCCCCACAAATGAACGTAATATGAAAAAAGTATTTGTACTAATGCCAGTTTTAATTGGATTGTTTTCAGCTTGTGGAGATGACGATGCAATAGTGACTACCAATCAACCTCAAGACTTGTGTGATAGTATTGATATAACCTATTCTAATGACGTAGCTAAAATCCTTGAAGATGCAGGTTGCTCTGGGGTGTATTGCCACGGTTCAGGTAACGGTGGATTTACGATTAATGATTACAAAACAACAAAATCATCAGCAGAGAATCCAAAGTTTTTGATGGCAATAAAGCACGAGATAAGTGTTAGTCCTATGCCAAAATCTGGTAGTATGTTAAGTGATGAAAATATTCAAAAAATTGAGTGTTGGATTCAAAATGGATTCAAAGAGTAGGTGTCTTTTTGCCTACGGTCATTTCACGCTTTCCATTTGCACCGGGTGGGTGTTCAAGTTGAAAACCAATAGATCTTAAGTCTCTTTTTAATTGACCTGCTGCAGAATAAGTAGCTAATATTCCATTGTTTTTTAAAGATTTAAACAGCTTGGCAAAAGTCTCTTTAGCCCACAATTCAGGCTGCTTTTTAGGAGCAAATGCATCAAAGAATATAGCATCGTATTGCGATTCATGAAGATTTATATCCATGATTTTTTGTTTGGTTTTATGAATAGTGAAATTATTTGTAATAAGTTCATTTGATTCCCATTTTGAATCATGTATCTTTTTATAAAGCTTCTCATCTTTTAAAAGTTGACCATAGTTTAATTCGATCAGTAATTCATTAGGCACAGGAAATGGTTCAAGAGTGTGATAGGCTATTTTTCTGTTTTGAACTTTTGCTTCTTGTGAGGCAAGTAGTGCATTAAGTCCTGTTCCAAAGCCAATTTCTAAAATATGAATATCCCCTTTAGTACGATTGATCCCGTGTTGAATAAATACGTGCTTAGACTCAGATATAGCCCCATTTCTGCTATGATAAGTTTCATCCATCGATGGGATATAAAGCGTTTTTTCTCCGCTTTTTGTTACGTGTAATTCCAATCCTCCAAAAGTATGTTTAAATGATGTTTATTTGCAATAAATATGGATCATAAAACATTGTCAATTATTATACCTGTTTATAACGAAGAGAAGACTATTCATCTTATTCTTAATAAAATTAAAGAGGTTGAGTTGATTAATAAATTAACGAAAGAAATTGTCATGGTTGATGATTCTTCTACGGATAATTCGTGGGAAAAACTAGAAAATTATAAATCTGATAATCCAGACATGCAAATATCACTGTACCGACATACCTATAATCAGGGAAAGGGTGCAGCATTAAGAACAGGTATACAAGAGGCAAAAGGAGACCTTATTATTATTCAAGATGCAGATTTGGAGTACGATCCTTTTGAGTATAATGAGTTACTCAAACCAATTACTGATGGACATGCTGATGTAGTATATGGAAGTCGATTTATTGGAGGAAAGCCACATCGTATTTTATTTTTTTGGCATAGCATAGGCAATGGGCTACTAACATTGATGAGTAATGCTTTTACCAATCTTAATTTAACGGATATGGAGACCTGCTATAAGTTATTCAAAGCACCTGTAATTAAGTCGATACAACTAAAAGAAAATCGATTTGGATTTGAGCCAGAAGTAACAGCTAAAGTATCACGTATTCCTGCAATACGAATTTATGAAATTGGAATCTCATATTACGGAAGAACCTATGCTGATGGGAAAAAAATTGGTTGGAGAGATGGAGTAAGGGCAATCTACTGCATCTTAAAGTATAATCTTTGGGCGAAAGGATAAGTTCCTTAAATCAGACAATTGTTTTTTCATTTCTTGCATTTACAAATAGTACATTTCCAATTTTGTCATAACCTAAAAAGGTTTCGTGACCAGCATGCTTTACTTGCTCATATTGAAAGCCAACAATAGTTAAGTCTGCATCTCTTGATTTTTTATTGATGATGTCTTTTTCAGAAACTCCCTCGGCTTTTGATATAATCTCAATGTTATTTGCAGAAATTGGAAGCCTTCCAGTGCTTATCATTTCAAGCATTTTTTTACGTTGTTCATCAGCATCTTCCTCTGCACAAACATTGAATAGTTTTATTTGACCTCCATTGCTCCAATCAGGGTGTCCTAAGATAATATATGCTAAATATATCATGAGATTTGCGTTTTGATAGTCGCTACCAGTTATCCAGATATCTATTTCATTGTTAAATCCAAAGTCTTTATCACTACTTGATAATATACAAATGTCATAATCCACGGCTTTAGCTAAACCAATATGTTCAGAAATTTCTTGACAACCCTCTTCTTGGTGTTTGTTAAATTCGAAGAGAATCATATTATTTTCTTGACCACTAATTCCTGGTAATTGAAGTGCTTGTGTTATACTATTCACGTAGTTTGTATTCACCATTGTATCCACAAAAACGGAGCTATCAGATATTTGAGCCATTTTAACCAATCGAGCGTGGTCTAATTCAGCTTGGTGAATAGTCTTTGAACTCAGATAACCATTGATATGATGTATATATGTTCCGAAACCAATACGATGTGAAATCCATCGCAACAAATCAAATGCAGCAAATCGGTCAAATGAATCTTTTGATATGGCTACAACTGAGGGTCTCCATGCTTCATTAGCTGTTGCTTTTCGTTTTTGAAGAAAAACTTGAAGATTTCTACTGACTTGAAAAATTACCCCACTAAATATAATCGCCATATCACCTTTTTTATGATAAAAGCTAAGAATACCATAAATGACAGTCATTAGTAAAATAGAGATGATAGCATAACCTGTGTTAATCTTAAACATAAGGCCGATACACATCACAGCTCCCAATAATGAGATGTACCACTTACTTTTAAATGACGGTCTATATGCAGGATTTGATGCAAAATTTTCGAATAAACTAATCAAGCAAATTGAACCATAGGTAACCATGAAAAACATGGATATGATCTCAGCTACCGCGTTCACATCACCCATTAGCACAAAAAAGAAAGCGATGATGCATGTAACAATGGTTGCATTTATAGGTTCACCGTTTTTAATCTTTAGTTTTCCAAGCCAATTATTTAGACGGGGAATGGGGATAATTCGATCCACAGATATTGCATTAAGTGTTCGGGGGGCAACCATAATGCTTCCCAAGGCAGACGATATGGTTGCGGCAGCAAGTCCAATGGGTATGATGGGCCACCATAGAGCAATATCTGCCATTATCAATTGGTTGTCTAGGTTGCCAAGTTCTGCACCTGTAGCACTAGAACCTAACTTAACTGCTATAAATACATAGATGACCATGCCAATAAGAGTCGCTGATAGTGTGCCGAGTGGTATTGAAACTTTTGGATTTTTTAAATCTCCAGATAGTCCAACGCCAGCAGTCATGCCAGTAAAAGCTGGGAATACAATAGCAAAGATGAAAAAGAAGTCATTTTTTTCTTTGTTTAGATGAAAGGTATCGGGAGATATAAATGCTTCAGTCGGACCTCCTGCAAAAAACATAATGAGGGATACTGAAAGGATGGCTACAACAACATACAATAAAACCATGCCGCTAGAAGCTCCTTTTGTCAACATTAGCCATGATAAAAGAGTTACGGAAATAATTCCAATTATCATTTTATTTATTTCGAAGGGTAGATGCGAATTAATTAAAGGGAGAACTGGCTCAAATGCTTCGGTAAATGCAATGAGATAGAATGCTACACTAATCGCTTGGGAGAGATAAAGTGCAATTCCTATCGCTGCACCGATAGTTAGCCCAAACGACCTGGAAATAATGAAATACTCACCACCACCTTCAACTTTCTGATTTGTTGCTATTTCTGCTAAAGACATTGCTGTTGGAATGGTCACAAGATGACCAATTACAATGATCGCTATGGTGCCATATACTCCAACTTGACCTACCGAATATCCAAAACGCAAAAACATAATAGCTCCCAAAATGGTAGATATTGCAGTTAGAAACACGGGAGCTGTTCCAAACTTACCTTTAGGATTTAGTGATGTAGAGTCCATGAATAGGATTTATCTAACAAATATGCTAAATATTTACGTAACAGAGAATAGGAGCAATAATTATCGGTTATCTAATGCCTCTTTGTATATTTTAAGACAGAGTTCACGTGCTTCCTTATGGTTCACAATTTCACCGACGTATTGGTCAGTACCCCATTCAGGAATCCATTTTTTGATGTAGGTATGATCTTTGTCAAATTTTTCAATCTGGGTATAGGGGTTGAAAATTCTAAAATAGGGAGCGGCATCTACACCAGAACCCGATGCCCATTGCCAACCACCATTGTTGCTGGCTAAATCAAAATCTAAAAGCTTTTGGGCAAAATAGGCTTCTCCCCATCGCCAATCAATAAGTAAGTGTTTGGTCAAGAAACTAGCGACGACCATTCGTACTCGATTATGCATGAATCCAGTTGCATTTAATTCTCTCATACCCGCATCTACAAGTCCATATCCTGTTTTTCCTTGACACCATGCTTCAAAATGATCTTGAGAGTTTTTCCAAGATATCGCATCGTATTTGGGCCGAAAGCTTCCTTCTTTAACACGCGGAAAGTGATATAATATTTGACTATAAAAGTCTCGCCATATCAGTTCGTTTAACCAAGATTCACTGAGAGATTTACCCTTGCGTACTTTTTCTCGAATACTGATCGTACCAAATCGAAAGTGAACAGATAATCTTGAAGTACCATCAATACCTGGAAAGTTTCTTTTTGAACCATAATTCTTAATAATTCCAATCTGGGTAGTTATACTTGGAAAATTCATTGAATTTGGTATAAATCCCATTTGTTCAAGACTTATCTTATCAGTTGGAGCTGATTTTATAAAGTGATTGAAGTACTTTTCATTTTCATAGGAGGTAATATCTTTATTCGTGAGAGTAGACTTCCACTTCCGACTGTATGGAGTAAATACCACATAAGGGTCTCCATCGTCTTTTGTTATTTCATCTTCTTCAAAAATGACATGATCTTTGTAGGCATGAAATAGAACATTGTTTGATTTTAATAATTCAGCGATTTTATGATCCCTCTCTCTTGCATAAGGTTCGTAGTCTTTATTGGTGAAAACAGCTTCGGGTTTTAAATCTTCAATAATAGTTTGCCATATTTTATCAGGATATCCATAATATATTTTCAAGTCACTACCCAAATCCAATAACTGTTCTTGTAGATTCATCAATTGGTTATGGATAAATGTCACTCTTGCATCGTCTCTATCGACTAATTTATCTAAAATGTTTTTGTCGAAAATGAATATACATTGCACATTTTGGCACTCACTTAATGCATGATGAAGTGCGGCATTATCGTGAAGCCTTAAGTCTCTTCTAAACCAGTGTATGACCATAGTTAAAGTGATTGAATTGCTTGTTCTATTCCAGTATATTGATGAACATCAAAAGATGCTAGCTTAGGAGAGGTAACCCGATAACTGTTGAGTAATGTAGCTGATGCTTCTCCAAGAACTATTTTTAAAAGAAATGCTGGTACGTTGGGCAAAAAGTTAATTCTACCCGATTTCCGAGCAATACATTTCATAAGTGTATTCATTTGGAAAGGTTCTTTCCCTACAGCATTGTAGGTGTCGGGTGTAATATTACCAAGTAAAATTTGGTGAATAAGTTGAGCAAACTCGAGATGATGTGTATATCCAGCCCACATTTGCCCATTTCCGAATGCCGACAATAGTTTAAATCTTGCTAATCTTGCGAGTATGGGATAAACACCACCATTTATACTTATATAAAGACCTATTCTTAGTATAGATTTTTTAATGGTTGGGTTAAGGTTTTGGGTAGCCGATTCCCATTCATGACACAAGTTTCCCATAAAGTCGTTTCCTTTTGGTGATTTCTCTGTAAGCATACTTTCATTAGAATTGCCATAGTATCCCATAGCACTTGCTTGAATAAAGTGTTTGATTGGTAGCTTTTTATCGTTAATAGTGTCTATCAAAAGCTTAGTTGCATTCACTCTTGAATGGGTTAATTCTTTTTTTCTGGACTTTGTCCATCGTCCACCAATAATTGAACTGCCAGCGAGATTGATGACAATGTCCACGTTTTCGAAAGCATCAGAATCAATCGTTTTATCTTCAAGATTCCAATAAAAAGCGTTTTTATTTTTTTGGGTAGGCTTTCTAGTCAGGATTCGAACCGAATATCCAAATTGGGTGAAATATTTTTTTAAATCAGAACCGATAAGTCCCGAGCCACCACTAATTAGGATAGTTTGCATATGGTAATAACCATTTTAATAATTGATTTGTTTGTAAAATTCATTCATCAATTAGTGATTTTTACAGACATTTGCAGAAGTGAAAGTAACTTCAATCCGAATACGAGGATATCATTGTGATGCATATGGACATGTAAATAATGCTCGCTTCTTAGAATTACTTGAGGAGGCTAGATGGAAGTTTTTGGAACCAGCAGTTCGAGAACGTTTTTTCGAGACAGAAAAACTGTTGTTTGTTGTGGTGAATATCAATATTGCTTTTAAAAGACCTTTATTACCCCACCAGTTAATTCACATTCATATCAAAGATCTGACTTATAATAATCGAAGTGTTTCCATGATTCAAGAGATCATTGATGATAGATCTTCTGTGGTTTGTTCAAGGGCAGAAATTCAATTTGTGTTGCTTGATTCGATCACTCAAAAACCTGTTCCAATATCGGATGAGATAAAAGCTAAATTCGAACAATTACTTACCGATGATTAAGAAAATTTCAAGGTGGATATTTGAGGATATTTGGGGATGGAGCGTTTCAGGCAGTATGCCAAAACTTCCCAAGTATTTGTTAGTAGTAGCCCCTCATACGAGTAATTGGGATTTTTTAGTTGGTCTTCTATACAGAGCAATTACAGATGACTTTAATCCAAAGTATGTAGGAAAAAAAGAGTTGTTTGTGTGGCCAATTGGCTATTTGTTTCGTGCTTTAGGAGGATACCCTGTTGAAAGATCAAAAAACACAAATTTTGTGGACACTATGGTTTCAGTATATAATTCGAATGAGGAATTTATTACAACCATTACTCCGGAAGGCACAAGAAAATTCAATGAAAAATGGAAGACAGGTTTTTATTACATCGCTAAAAAAGCCAACATACCTGTAGTGAAAATTGGTTTTGATTTCAAAAAGAAAATCATTGAAATTAATAAACCCGAGTATATTACTAAAGGGGTAGATGAGACTATCAAAGCTTATAAAAATTATTTTAAACAATTTGAAGGTAAAAATCCAATGGACGGAGTAAGATGAAGCGAATGAAAATAGAAATGCCAAGTCAATGGCAATATTCCACGGAGATAGAAGTTAGGGTATCCGACTTAAACTACGGAAATCATATGGGTAATCAACAGTTTTTAGCATATGCTCAAGAAGCTAGGGTGAGATTTTTAGCAGAGAATGGATTCACAGAATTAGATTTTGGTGGGGTATCGTTAATACAAGCAGATGCGGCCATAACATACTCTTGTGAGGGGCGTTTGGGGGACCAAATTAAAATTGCTATTGCAACCGAAGTTACGGGTAGGTCATCATTTAATGTGTTTTATCAATTCACCAATCTAACTCAAGGGAAGCATATGGCAAATATTAGAACAGCTCTAATAAGTTATGATTACGAAAAAAATAGACCAATTGGATTAACAACTAAGGCTTTAGAATCTGGTGTGTTTAAATTCTAAAATAAATTATTCGAAATTCATAAAAAAAAATGACGATGATTTGGATTAGTTTTTCTTCAAATATTTTAATTCTTCTTACTGCTTTTATTACTCTGAGAATTCACAGTAGTCACATAAATCATAAAGAATTTATTTGGTTTGTTATGTTTACAGGGATTTCATCTGGAGTAGCTGCATTTGGTCATCTTCCTCTAGTAGATGAGCGGTTGGCAAACTCACTTCTCTTTGCTTCAAGACTTTTTAGTTTAGGGTCAATCTACTTTTTTACAAGTGGCAGTATAAATTTTGCAAGTTTTTGGAATAACAAAATGATTAGAGCAACAAATGTTATCTTATTTATAATCTCTGGGCTTGTATTGTTCTGGAATAATCAGTTTTTGCCAGTAATGATTTATGGTATCTTTGGATTTATGGGGATTGGTTTAAGTGTTTACTTTTCTGATATTAGAGATGCCAGTCAGTCAAAATATCTTGTGGTAAGAGGAATTGGTACGCTTTCGTTTTCAGCGTTGATATTTGTCTTATTCAAGGAGAATTATCATTTTTGGGCTATAAATATCAGCCATATTATGATGAGTTACAGTCTAATATTATTCTCAAGAGGTTTTGTTAGATTAAATCCCCAAGATAAAAAAATTAGTTCTCAATCTTAGACAGGAACAATCCGACTGTTCGTGGACTAGCAGTTCGTATTCTGAATTTTCCTTTACTCATTTTTGGTCCCTGTAACTTAATAATATCATTAAACGTTTTATCGGTACTAGCTATGCTTATGGACCCCATGTAGTAGTCAATGTAAAACCAATCATACTTACTAGCTTCCAAATAGAGTGTAAATTTTGTACCACTTCTGCGTTTGGTGATTGCCATTCTTGACTTGAGTACTTTATTTACTTGATAACCATCAATTGTAGCAATGTGTATGGGTTCAAGACTAATATACTGCCTTTTGAATGCGTCATAGTGAAAACTAGTTTTTGTAAACAATAAATTTGCAGGAACATCACTTGGCAGTTTAATTTTTCCAGATGCTGCAACATAGTCAAGAGCTTTTTTGAGTTTATTGTCATCTAAAAACTCTGCAAGTGCTTTCTCTACAAATGGATTATTGTTATCTGCAGATTCATTATCATTTTCATTGATCACTTCAACCATTCGTTTGTAGCAGTCATTTGGTAGCAAAAGATTTAGTGCCATTAACGATTGAATTAAAAATGTTGAGTCACCGTATGATTTGCGAATATTACCAGCTAGTTGGGCACTAAAATTGGGGCCTTGATTGAGGTCAAAATTAATTTTACCCTCACTGTATATTTCTTTTTCAGCTTCATTAAATGCTAAATAGCTTCCGCGAGGTGAGCCCTCAAGAAGCTTCATTGAATCACCTACAAAAAAAGTCTTTTTAGTTTCATCGTAATAAAAAATACCAGTGTCTGATGTAAGTTCTAAATCAGCATAGCTTCGTTTGAAATTGAATAGTG
>CAJWLP010000036.1 GCA_913043145.1 uncultured Bacteroidota bacterium | reverse complement strand
AAAAATAATTACAGACGAACACAGCGGTAGAATTCTTGTTGACCCTGAATTAGCTAAAGAGGAACGCGAAAAAATGCAAGCCATTTTTTCTACCAAAAAATAGGATATATTTTATCATAGTTCTGTTTGACTAATCCTAATAGTAAATTTTATAAAAAGAAAAAAAATATTCCATCGTTCGTTGCAATAGCATACCATGGGCTTAATTTATTTTTCGCCTATCAACACCAGAGTGCCTTTCCAATCGCCCTTTACTCCTATATGATGAGAAGAAATGTTTTTAAAACCTACCTTTTTAAAATAATCGATCCAGGTATTCTTAGGAAATAATTGCATGATGGTCACACCACAATCCTCTTGCCAAGAATGACAGCTTGTGTTTTCATAATAGAAATCAATGCCCATAATTAGTTTTCCGCCTGGATGAAGCCAAGAATCAAAAATATTCTGGATCAATAAATCAGGCTTTTCAACATAATAAAAAACCTCCATGGAATGCACTACATCAAAAGTCTTAGAAGGATTCCATTGTCTAATATCCTGACAAAAATAATTACCAGATTTATCAACAGATTGGGCTTTAGCTATCATGTGCTCAGAACCGTCAACACCAGCAGCGTAGAGGCACTTTGGATGGTTAACCAATTTTCGCACCAACCAGCCATTGCCACAGCCAACGTCCAAGAAACTGAATTCTTTTTGATCAGTTATTACCAGTTCAAGCATTGCTTTAACAGAATCTGCATGACCCTTAGCCATTCCTTCATCTCGACCGGACAGTGCCCAATCTCCGAAAACGTTTATTGGATCTTTTTTCATCTAAATGAATGTGAAATCATATTTAAAAATACAATTTCAAATTAAAAGTTTTTTTTGAATGGTAAATAGCTGCTAAAATTATACAACCAATTAAATTAAAAAATTAATAGGTTAAATAGAGCCAACCCTGAATAACCCTATTGTTTTGTGAAACCTCAATGATATAGTAATAGGATCCTGCAGGAAGCAAATCTCCAGTTTGTTTGAAAGTTCCTGCCCAATCATTTTTATAATTAATTTGCTTAAAGACCTGGAGTCCATTTCTATCATAAATTGACACTTTAGATCCAGGATAGTTTTGGATATTCATCACTTTCCAAGTGGCTTCATTTCCTCTAACTCCAGGTGTTACAAGACCTGAAACAAAAATTTCATCATCCAAAAATCCGTCTCCATTCGCATCATCATCTGAATTATCTCCAATTCCATCATCATCAGTATCAACTGATTCATTTGGATCTAATGGGAAATCGTCAAGCCCGTCGATTACTCCATCATTATCAGAATCATTGTCCAATGGATCTGTTCCAATATCGTTTTCATCCCCATCTGATAAAAAGTCATTGTCTGTATCTAATGCACAAGGATCTGTTCCATTTATTAATTCCTGAATATCTAAAATACCATCATTATCATCATCCAAATCAATTGTATCTCCTATTCCATCAGAATCACAATCAGTATCGTTTACTATAAAAATAGTGCTTATTGAAGCTGATGTAAATCGAGGTGTTGCAGGTTGAATAGCTGAAATTGTACATGAACCTATTCCTTTTATAATAATTTGATCTCCCACTATTTCAGCAATATTGGGATTACTACTAATGTATTTTATTAGTCCAGGTCTATTTGAAGTAGGTGGAGGTATAATAAAGTTACTATCAATGATTAATTTGTCTGGAATATTAAAGTTTGATAAAATGGTCATCCCTTGAAGAACCTTTATAACATAACTTCTACTTACTGCAGGATTAAATGAATTATTCCCAGACTGGCTAATCTCTACTTCCAACTCTCCAATGTCATGAATTTCTAGAGTATCGCCATTTAAAATAGCATTAGTTCCAGAGGTTATCCGATAATCAACGTTTAGTGAAGAGTCACTAAATGCATTTATCTTATAGGTTAAATTTTCTTCAAAATATATGAATTTAGGGGGCTCGGGACTTACAGTAATATTTTGATTCGTCTTAACTACGTCAATAACCAAAGTGACAGTAGCTGAATTGTAATTTGGATGTGCACTTGGATCAGTTGTAAAAGTAATGGTTACAAGTCCTGTCTGATTAATATTAGTTAGCGAATAATTCCCAACTGTCCCCGAGAGAATCGCTGCAGATCCAGGGTCTAAAGAAATCACAACTGGAGCGCCTGAGGTTGATGTTGCAGAGACAGTAAATGAAGAAAAATCTTTTAAAGGTTTTACAAGTGCAAATGGTTCAACAATAATGGATTGATTAGCTTTTTTAACAACCAAGGTTACTGTAACGGTTTTTTCGTTATAGTTGCCATCAGCAGACATATCAGCAAATAAACTAACTGTCCCAATACTGTTAATTGTGAGAGTTCTGGATGAAATACTTGCAATACTTGAATCAGATGATCTGAAATTAAATACCCCATTATAATTTAAATCTACATTTGGTAATAAAATTTCAAAGGGTGGGATTCCAAAAGTCCTTGTTATTGTTGAAGTTGGATACCAAACTGAGACAGATAAATCCTTTTTAAGTATTGAAAGATTCATGGATGCAGAAACAGAGTTGTAATTATAGTCCTCAGCTTGAACTGCTGTAATAGATGTAGAACCAGCCTTTTCAATTGAAATAAATAATGGTGGACGGGTTGAAGTTCCATAGTTACTTGCTCTTGCTGAAATTGAGTTTGTTATTGTTGTAGTATTTCCAATAGAGGATACTATAGAGGCAATTCTTAAGTCGTCTATTGAATACGCAAAATCTCCGGTGCTACTTGAGATTGCAGAGATACTGAAATCCGGATCTCCATAAGTTTTTGTAACATCTGGAAAATGAATAATTGGATCGGCTTTATAGACAATTAATGTTAATGATGATGAAGTTGCATTATAAAAAACATCTGACACTTGACTTACTATTATTGTAGTTGTCCCTGCTCCAGCAATGCTTACTGTATTACCTGAGATTGAGGCTACTGATGAATCTAATGCATTAAAAGAGAAAAGTCCCGTGCTACTAGAGGTTGCAGTAAGATTAAAGTCTGGATCGCCATAAGTTCTAGTAACAATATTTGAAAGAATAATATTTGGGTCAGCTTTTCTAACATAAAGCGTAATTGTTTTACTAGCTGTTGAGAAATTAGCATCAGCCGTTTGATTTATTTTAATTGTGGTAGTTCCAACACCAGTAATTGTTATAGAATTAGTTCCTGTATTACTGGCTACATTAGTATCGATAACTTGAAATGAAAAGGTACCGGTGCTACTTGAGATTGCAGAGATACTGAAATCCGGATCTCCATAAGTTTTTGTAACTATCTCAGAGAAAATTGTTGGAACTATTTTATTTACTGTTAATGTTGTGCTAGTGGATGAACATAAACCATTATTGTACATTACATTATAAGTTCCAATGTTTGATAAACTTGGATTTATTTCTCCATTTGATGAATTTATATCTAATCCTGCCGGACTAGAACTAAATGTACCACCAATTGTATTAATTGTAGGGGTAACTATTCCTATGTAAGACCTGCTATATGAATTTTCAGCGTAATTAAAATTACTGTTTAATATGGGGTAAATCACAAATAAAACACTTGCTTCTCCTGGGCATACTCCGTTAGTTATATAATCAATTGTATAGGTTCCAGTTTGGGATAAATTTGGTATTATCACACCAGTGGCTGAATTTATATTAAGTCCTGGAGGTGAAGAAGTAAAACTTCCTCCTGGAATACTCAATGCGGGGGTTAAAGAAATAGATGGATCAACATTCTTACAACTACCTGAACTTGTGTATGAAATTGTAGGAACATCTTGTGGTCTTATTTCCATTGATAGACTTGAAGTTGCTGAGCAATCCACCAATGAATATTCTATAATATAATTCCCGGGTGTAGAAGTATCAGGTATTATCCTTCCAGAGGTTGAATCAATTTTTAAGCCTGAGGGTGAGGCGGTAAATGAGCCTCCAGCATCAGTGATAGTGGGATCTACAAATCCAACATCTCCTTGACAAAAACTATTACTAGAATAGCTGAAACTAGCATCAGGATCTTTAATAGTGATTGAATGAGTAGCTGTATGAACTTTACCACTTGTAGGTTCTGTCCAAGAGGCGGTAACTCGATATATTCCACCACTAGAATTTGAAACATCGATTATACCAGTAGTTGCATTAATTGAAAGTCCAGCAGGGGTTGCTGTAAATGAATCAGGTTTATACCTTAGAGCAAACATATCATATTCATATTCAATTTCAGATTGCGTTAATTCATGTGCAAATATCCGAATTGGACCAAATTCTCCTGTGAATTTTCCTAAACCATTTACACCACTTTGATTATGTTGATTTCTGCCAAAAATTACATCCCCTGGAGTGGCTAGCGCTCCAGTTGGAGTTCCATAATCAACAGAAGTTAAAACTCCATCAATATATAATTTAACAATCCCTCCTCCTGCGGGGTTTCCCGATTCATCTCTTGTCATAACTAGGTGATGCCAGTTATTATTCGTCATCGAATTTACATTGTCTACCTGACCATAGGTAATAACACTCTCATACCAAGCAATGGTGTTATCACCAGAATCAGCCGATACAATATCCATATCTCCATCCCCATCCATATCTGCTGCAAAGACAGAATGTGGTGCATTTGCACTTGTTACTATATTAGCGGCGGTCCAAGTAGGGTTTGCATCCCCGTTATTCTCATACCAAGCAATGGTGTTATCACTAAAATCAGCCGATACAATATCCATATCCCCATCTCCGTCCATATCTGCTACATGGACATCTCTTGCACCAGCTGCACTTGTTGATATATCAGCCGCCACCCATGTAGGGTTTGCATTACCATCATTCTCATACCAAGCAATGGTGTTATCACTAAAATCAGCCGATACAATATCCATATCCCCATCCCCGTCCATATCTGCTGCATAGACACCGCTTGCACCAGCTGCACTTGTTGATATATCAACAGCCGCCCATGTAGGGTTTGCATTACCATCATTCTCATACCAAGCAATGGTGTTATCACGCATTGAAGCAGATACAATATCCATATCCCCATCACCGTCCATATCTGCTGCATAAACAGAAAGTGCACCATCTGCACTTGTTGCTATATCTGCAGCTGCCCAAGTAGGGTTTGCATCCCCGTTATTCTCATACCAAGCGATTGTGTCGTCATTATAAGAGGCCGATACGATATCCATATCCCCATCCCCGTCCATATCTGCTACAAAGACAGATCTTGCACTATTTGCACTTGTTGCTATATCAGCCGCCGCCCATGTAGGGTTTGCATTACCATCATTCTCATACCATGCAATGGTGTTGTCATTAGCAGAAGACGATACAATATCCATATCTCCATCCCCGTCCATATCTGCTGCAAAGACAGAGTTTGCACCATCTGCATCAGTTGCTACATCATTAGCGGTCCAAGTAGGGTTTGCATCCCCGTTATTCTCATACCAAGCAATAGTGTCATCATTATTAGAGGCCGATACAATATCCATATCCCCATCTCCGTCCATATCTGCTGAAAAAACACCATATGCAAGAGCTGCACTTGTTTCTATATCAGCGGCGGTAAAGCTTAATTTTTTTCTTGCTCCAGTTTTAATATGCCAGCGAAGCTCGCCTGAGGGATTAATAGTGGAAAGCCACATTTTTCCATCTCTATCCCCTCCATTGGTATAGTCAAATAAAAATGTAGTACTTGACCAACTAGATTCTTTAACCCACATAGAAATAGAGGACGATTCACGTGGAAAATAACCCCTATCACCACCCTGATCGGTAATAAAATTATTTTCAGTGGCCCCGGGAAGTAATTCCCATGAATATCCGGGTTTGTGAACTACTCCATTATTATCAGAAATTATCATATAATTTGGATGGTTCCCCGAAACATCAGCAACAACTCCATCTTCCCAATGAGTAAAACCTGAATTAGTAGTTAAATTAACTATAGTTTCGCCATTTGGAGCATTTCCTATATTGGGATAACTTATTGGATTTCCTGGATCAATGTATATTCTAGGAACTGTAGCGTGAGAGTTTGTGGGTATTATTGTCGGGGTGAGTGTGCCACCAATACTTTTACAAACTGAACTAGATGTGTAGCTTAGTTGGTTCAATGGATTATTTACCGAGCGAATAGTAATTGATGTTGTAAAGCTTTTACAGGCCCCAGTTGAGTAGGTTATGTCATATACTCCAGAAAGAGAGGTCGTTGGATTAATTTCGCCAGTAGTTGCATTAATATCTAAAAAATCTGCTCTGCCTGAACCCCACTGATTTACTCTATGTACGATTCCACCTGTAATAGAAGCGGTAAAAGTTCCACCTGAACTAATAATGGTTGGAGATATTGGGCTATCATCTTGGCTAATCACCGAAGTGGAAAAACTAATTGAAGGGTTACAAGGCTCTGCCCATCTTGGTAAAAAAAGTGATTTTGAATTTATAGGTGAACTATTACTAAATGATGATCTACTGGGGTTGTGTAACACGCACCAACAATTGAGGTCTTGATCAAATAAAGAAGCCGATGCAAACATATTATTCATAGTATTAATTGATGTTACATCCCATCCCCCTAATGGTTGATTAAATTTTGAAGCACCATTGAAAAGGTTATTTGCCCTTGTAACATTACTTACATCCCAACTACTAATATTACCATTAAAATCAGGTGCACTTGCAAAAGTAGATTCAATAGTTGTAACATTTGAGGTGTTCCAATTCATAATAGTTGACGAATCACCAGCTGAGAGCCCATTATTAAAAATAGCTGCTCCAGCAAACATTCCTTGAAGAGTAGTTACACTTGAAGTATTCCAATTGGAGAGGTCTTGATTAAATACTACCGCGTTAAAAAACATTCTGTCCATTTGAGTAACTCCACTTACATTCCATCCAGATATATTACCATTAAAAGCGGTTGCATTTTCAAACATACCGTCCATTCTTTCTACACTTGATGTATCCCACTGCAACGTATTGGATACCGCTGATGATTGGCCGTTGTTAAAGACAGTATTATTCATAAATGTATATTGCATATGTTCAACACTAGAAGTAACCCAACTCGTAAGATCTTGATTAAATAGATTATTTGCTTTGAAAGTTGAGCTCATATATCGAACTGATGAAGTATCCCAATTATTTAGAGGTTGATTAAATTTATCAGCATTTCTGAATGTATTATTCATATTAGTAACACTACTAACATCCCAACTATTTATATTTTGAGTAAACTCTACAGCATCCCAAAACATTCCAGAAATATTTTCTAGACTTGTTATTGTCCATCCAGAAATATTTCTATCAAAGACTTGAGCATTCTTAAACATTTCATGCATACTAGTAACATTACTAACAGTCCAACTATCAATGTCTCCATTAAACACCAATGCATTATGAAACATATCATCCATACGTGTAACCTTACTTACATCCCAATTATCGAGTGGCTGATTAAATTTTTGGGCATTGTGAAATACCCCTATCATATTCGTAATTTTAGCTGTGGAGCTCGGGCTGGTATTCCATGTGTTTAATGGCTGATCAAATTTTTTACAACCTCTAAAAATATTTGAAATGTTGGTAACGCTTGACAAATTCCAATTATCAAGTGGTTGATCAAATTCATCATTATCCATGAACATCTGACTAAGGTTAGTCACATTACTAACAGTCCAGCTATTTAATGGATGATTAAAATCAGTGCCTCTAAATAATTTATCCATACGTGTAACTTTACTCACATCCCAATTATCAATAGGTTGATCGAAAGGGCTATTAAAAAACATCTCAGACATATTTAAAACACTACTAACATTCCAATTATTAAGGGGTTGGTTGAAATTAGACTGTCTAAATAGATACTGCATGTATTTGACTTTACTAACATCCCAGCTGTTTAGAGGTTGGTTAAATGCCGAAGCTTCTCTGAACATATTTGACATAGAAAGAACATTACTAACAGTCCAACTATTTAGAGGCTGGTTAAATGATGTTGCTGCTCTAAACATCCCATCCATATCAGTAACACTACTTACGTCCCACGAATTTATATTAATCGTGAAAGATGCAGTACCCATAAACATTTGTTGCATATTGATGACATTACTCGTATCCCAATTAGAAATATCATCGTTAAATGTGGCTCGTCCATTAAACATGTCTTCCATGTTTGTTATTTGAGTTGTACAAACACAACTGAGATCAGTAGGAGTCATTGTTGATGCTCCTACTGAAAAACTTCCCGTGTTAAGTGTTGAAGATATTGCTGCACTGTCAACTACATAATAAGTTTTCCCAGCAATAGTTTTACTATAACCAACCGCAAGAGGAGCCGGACATTTCACTGTTCCACCAACAATGGTAATATCCTGCGAGAAGGACAGTAACCCACATAATAAAGTAATTATTAAAATAAAAAATCTATTCTTCATCTTTTATTTCTGATTCATTCTGTTCTGAATCTTCTTTATTTTCTAAATTAATTTTAAGAAAAATCTCATGGGTTGGTCTTTTAATAGCATCGGTAGCAGAACCATTTAAAAATTCATACCCATAACCCAACTCAAATCCATTCTTGTTTTTTGAACTAAAAAAAACGGATAGATTATCATTATTTGATGCGCCTGTTCCTATCGAAAATTTCTCGTCATATGAAAAAGAAATATTTCCACTAACGAAATTAGGGGAATCGGAAATCGATCTATAAATAATTGATGGGTTAAGACTTAATTTACTGTTTAAAGTGAATTTTAATCCGCCCGTTAAATGATACAGTGTTAAATCTTGAGCCGAGGGCTCTAATTCCCCTGTCTGCTTAAATCTTTTACTGTTAAAAAGATTTGGTGTCCCTAATCCAACAAAAAAATTAGGGGCAATCATAGTAAATCCAACCCCAATGATGGGATTAAAATAACTTTCTACAGCTGAGAGAAGTGGATTAGCCTCGTTAAAAATCCTAGGGATTTTATTGGTATCTATATTATTGTAAAATCCTCCTCCTTTAATTCCTAGATATATTGATTTCTTTTCATCAATTTGAAGCTTATAGTTATAATCTAGAGTTAAATAGGTTTTATCTTCAATAAATACACGATCGTTTATTGCAGAAATCCCCAAAAGAACATTTTTTTTGGGGGCAAGGTGATAAAGCAAATAGTTTGTCCTTGGCGCCTGATCAATCCCAATCCATTGCAATCGAGAATTTAAAATAAGAGAAGGACCTTCAACACCAGTATAAGCTGGATTATACAAGCTGAAATTTACCTTTGAAAAAATTATACTTGATTGTTGGGATTGTAAAAACAAAGGATATAAAAAAATCAACAGCAAATTAACTTTGATTACTTTGTTAAGTAAAGTTAAATTTTCGATTTTTGTAGATTTTATAAATTTAGTTAATAAAAATAGCCTTTGCAATCCCATGTGTGTTATCACCCTCAAGTAAGACAAGTTCATTGTTTACCCAAACAGCCGGAACTTGAGTCTGAGAATTTGTGGCTACATCACCTGAAACAATGATAATATCATCCGAAACCACAATATCATATGCATTACTGACCCACATGTTATTCCATTGCCCGCCTTTTAAATCAAATTTTTCTCCATTAATCCAATAATGAGCATAAGTTCCACCACTTCCCTCTATTATATCTCCATTATCACCCCCGTTTGCAATATGGTCTATCATACCTGCAACATAGATACTTCCATCAATAATAAAACCTCCATTCCCCTCACCTCCATAAATACTTTGATTAAAACCGCCTCCATTAGTTAAATCGGTTCTTTTTCCTCCCTTCCAATACGAGGCTTTCGGAACATAGCCTGTCATATTATTAGGTTTCATAGTCATTCCAAAATAGTAAGGGGCACCATCATAAATTTTTACTGCTTTAACCTCTCCATCACCATGCTTTGGAACACTCAAATTGACCCTTTTACCATTTTTCCATACAGCAGGAATAATAAAGTGATGATTATTGACATAATAGCCTGCTGCAAAAATATCTCCATTTTCTCTTACAGCAATTCCATAAGCAGAGGAGTCACCACCAGATAATTTTATTTTGGCACCATTTCTCCAATAACAAGCCCCATTATCTCTTCCTGCTACATAAACATCACCATTATAGACGTCAATTGAGTAGGCCTCCGCATCATTTCCCTTAAGGTCGTAAGGGGTATCATCTATCCAATACGACGCCCCACCTCCATAGGTATAGCCGCATGAATAAACCTTACCTTCACTTACGATTATATCTGTTAATTCACCCTCACCTAAATCTACTCTTATATCGTTTTTCCAATAGCACGCCAGGCTGTTTTTATTTTCATCATTAATATATCCAGCTACATATAAGTTTTTTCCAGAGACAATTTCATTTAAAGAGCCTGATGAATCGTCTGATTTATTACAACTACAGAAAATTATTAATGAAAAAATGATGAGCTTTTTCATTTTTTTAGGGTTTTACGAGATTTAATTTTGGCCTTTTTTTTAATTAAAAAATCATTTTTAGCTTTCTGAAATTCCTCGATAGTCATTCTTTTTCCATTAACATAAATAGATTTAACCCCTATAGGTAATTCCGAATAAAACAAATAATCAAAGTCCATAACTAAAATTTTAAACCATTAATTTATTACCTTATTATAATCAATACACATCTGTTTAGCGTTCTGCCTTGGGATGTATTATTATCAAAAATCGGCTCATCTTCTCCAAGTGACTTTACACTTATTCTATTTGATTCTACCCCCTTTCCAATAAGGAAATCTTTGACAATGTTGGCTCTTTGCTGAGATAGGTTCAAATTAATAGTGAAATCCCCATCATTAGAGGAGTGACCCTCCAATAAAACTTTTAAATCCATTTGGTTTAAAAGAGTAGAAATAACATTTTTTAATTTTTTGATAGTCGTTTTCCCTAGTACCCTTGAACTATTTGCAGGAAAATAAATTAGCATCTGCTCATCAGGTAATGTTATTTTAGATATTTTTTCATCCTCAAGGGCGCCAAGTTTATCTTCTGATGATTGCTGGTCAATACTGGAAATATTATCGGAAATAGTTGGACTCTCAGTTCCAATTTGGGTCTTCAAATTTTCATCATCTAGTATTTTATTTTCTTCAGATAAATCTTCTGCCTCGGGACAACCATTGTTTACTAGTTCACCGGAAACCTCGGGACATTTATCCTCGGGATCGGATATACCGTCCCCATCTGTATCAGGGCACCCGTTAAATTCTGGTAGTCCAGGAATCTTAGGACATTTATCTTTTCTGTTAATAATTCCATCCCCATCCTTATCAGTATCTCCTAACCCAAGATAAACTGAAACATTATGTCTTAAATGGCTAATTCCCTTTTTATCCAATGCCTTGTTAAAAGATGATGAAATTTCAATCCCAATATGATTAGTAATTCTAAATTGCGCCCCAAAACTTGGAGACAGTGTTTTTGAAAAATATTGGCTAAAGGGGATCGAATCTCCAAACAAACCTCTATCTATACCTGAAATTCCAAATCCACTTTTAACAAATGGCCGCAATCTTTTTTTATTATTAAATGTTTTTCTTAAAAACACCTCACCCGAGTAGTATGGAAAGTCAATCTTTTGTTGACCTTCAATTTTTTTTATATCATTAATAGACATCTCTATTCCTAAATAAAAACTCTTCGATATTAATTTAGACACAGAAATCGTCGGACCCCCGAAATTCCAGTGATCGGAAACATTAAAAAAATCTTCAAAAATTTCCCCCTGAGGGTAATAGGGCCTTTCTATCTTAGCACCAGAAGGGTATAAGTCAACAGCACTATAACCTGCGGTAATAATCCATTGATTTTCATTTTTTTGGGAAAATAAAAGCTTAGAGTTTAAAAAAAATAAAGTGCTAAAAACAAATAAAACTTTTGTGAAAGCTATTGAGATAAAATTTAAATTTCTGGCTTTTTTATTCATGTTCAATAAAGCTAGTAGTTAATATAGAGCCATCCTTTTTTTACTTCACCTAGCTCTGTTCCCTCCACAAAAAAGTAATACGGCCCAGCAGGAAGATAATCACCCATTTCTTGGTATATTCCATTCCAATCATTTTGATATCCTACTTTTTCAAATACTAATTGGCCGTTTCTGTTGTAAACTAATACTCTTGAATTGGGGAAGTTTTCAATATTTATTATTTGCCAAGTAGATTCTGGACCAAAAGTATCAGGTGTGATTAGTCTTGAAACTTTTATCTCATTATCTGCCAGTGGGCATCCCTCACACATTGGAAAATCTGGATCGCAGTAATTTCCTATTCCATCCATATCATCATCTGATTGATTTGGATTCGCAACATTAGGGCAGTTGTCAATATCATCAGGGACTCCATCCTCATCGGTATCTCTTGGCTTGACAACGAATTCAGCACTTATTGATGCTGATTTGTAGAAATTAGTACTGTTCATTAGAGCAGTAATTTTACATGTCCCTATTCCAACAATAATAATTGTTGTTCCTGAAACTACAGCGACATCTGGATTATCACTTGAATAGGTTATTTCGCCATCTCTTGAGGAGATTGGAGGAGTGATTTCAAAATCGTCATCGTATACAAATTTTTCAGGTATTGAAAAATTAGATAGTTCAGTTAAACCTTGAATAATTGTTATTACCCTGTTTGCTTTTGTAGGATTATAAAACTGATTTCCTCCTTGCTCAGCTGTAATGTATACTTCACCAACATCATTAAAGGAAAGGGTATTATTCTCAAATGTGCTTGATCCCCTATCTTGTTTTTCAATACTCACATCTAATTTAGAATCTGAGGTTGCATCAATTGAAAGTTCTAAATTTTCAGTGTAAACAATTTCAATAGGTGGCTCTGGCTCAAATGTTATATTTTGATTTAACTTAACTATATCCAAAGAAAATTGTAAGGTAGCAGGATAATAGTTTGGATGATCATTTTCAACTGTAAAGTATGTTATTGTAACCATACCTGTTTGATTATTGGTCACTAGCTCGTAGTTCCCCAATGACCCTGATATAGAAGCTGCAGACCCATCCATTACCTCTATATATACTGGAGCGCCTGAGGTTGATGAGGCAGATATTGGAATTGAAGTAAAATCCTTGAGAGGTTTTTCAGTTGGTAATTCTGATGGAGATATTGTCTGGTTTGCCTTTAATACGTCCAAAACTACATACAATGTTGCATCTTGATAATTTTTAGAGCGCTCAAACTTTGCGCTTAAAAGGACTCTTCCAATCTTGTTAAAATTAACAACCCTCCCAGATAAATTTGCTACAGATATATTCGATGAGGTATACCTTATTTTGCCATCATAAGATGATGGATAAGTCGGCTGCTTTAATTCATATTGACCAATTGTATATACTTTTCTAAGACTAGACTCATACCATGAAATATCAAAGGGGGCTTTATTAATTATTAGAGTCATAGTCGCCGATCCAGAGGTAAATAAAGTTGATGAGCTTTGATTGACTGTCACAATTGTAGATCCTGCTCCGACAATTGTTATAGTATTACCAATGATTGTTGCAACTGAAGAATCGGTAATAGAGTAGGTCATTGCGCCGCTACTATCAGAAGTTGCGGCAATATTGAAATCAGGGTCTCCAAAGATTTTCGTTATATCATTAAAAATTATTGTTGGATTTCCAATATTAACGGTCATTGAAGTACTTCCCGAAATACTTAAATAATTTTCAGATTCATCTATATTGACCGTCACATTTGTCTGTCCAACACCAGCAATAGATAATGAGCTTCCCAAGGAATTAGCAATTGAGGTATCTAAGACGCTAAAGGTTCTATCGCCGGTGCTGCTAGTTGTAAGTGATGGAGTGAAATTTGAGTCACCATAGTTTTTTATAATTTCTGGAAAGTCTAACGTTGGAGTTGCTTTATTGACTATTAGACTTATTACTTTTGATAGTGGGGAATATAAATCATTAGAGGGTTGACTGACAGTTATAGAGGTAGAACCTGCTTTTAATACACTTAAAACATCTCCAGTAATAGATCCTATGTTTCCGTCGCTAATTGTATAGGTAAAATTTCTATCTGTCACACTTGAAGTAGCGGACATTGTGTAAGCTGGATCACCGTAAGTCAATACAATATCATTTGCATCGATATTAACATTCTGTTGGTTAATAGTAAGCGTCATATTTCCACTACCTGATTTACACGAGCCATCATTTTGACTTGCGGTAACAATTGTAGTCCCAGATTTTAAAATGGTGATTTCACCGCTAGACCCATCAATTGT